>NZ_JARHZE010000056.1 GCF_029258315.1 Fusobacterium sp.
TTATTTAAGAGTTACCTTCATAAGTAAATCTCCTACATTTACATCTCCATTAGCAACTACCTCTATTGATTCTACTACATCCATATTAGTTACTATTATTGGAGTTTTTGTAGAGTAATTTTTAGATTTTATAAGATCTAAATCATACTTAACAAGTTCTGCTCCTCTTTTAACTCCACCATTTTCTGCAATTCTTACTAACCCTTCTTTATTAAGTTTTACAGTATCTACACCAAAATGGATTATAAGTTCTAAACCACTTGGAGTTTCAACACTGATAGCATGATTAGTTTCAAATATATCTATTTCTCCATCAATAGGTGCATATATAGCTCCTGGAGCAGGATCAATAGCACAACCGTCTCCTATCATTTTCTGAGAAAAAGCATCATCTGGTACTTCTTCTAATGGAATAACTCTTCCTGCTAAAGGTGAGTATATTTCAACAACTTTTTTATCTTTTTTTCCTTTTAAAAAATCAAAAAATCCCATTTTTTCTCCTTCTTATTTTTATGTCTTTACTCGATAGAGATATTATCTCATATTTAAAAAAATAATTCAATAATCAATTATCTCTTATAGTTAATTATCCCCTTTATATAATCTCTATATTTTTTGAAATCATCCTCGTGATTTTTTTGGTGTAACTTTCTTTCTCTAGCTTCTTCATCATATTTTGCCACTATTTTTTTTAGTACTTCCGCTCTTTTGTTTGTAATAATCATATATGAATCACACTCCTCTATACCACAAAGTTTAAGTTTCACTTAATACAATTATACAACATAATTAAAAAAAATCAATGCTAAATACAATTTAATTTTTTATTTATCATTTTTTTCAAAAAACCTTTGAAAATCAGTTGTTTTTTTCACTATTATATGATAAGATATGCTCAAATAATTTTATTAGGAGGTAGTTTATAGTGGAAATACCCACGACGAATGGAAACGTTTTATCAAATTTAATTTTTTTAATTTTTTTAACTTTAGTGAATGCTTTTTTCTCTTGTACAGAGATGGCTATTGTATCTATTAATAAAAATAAGATCAATATGCTTGCTGAAAAAGGGAATAAGAGAGCCAAGCTTGTTCTAAAACTTTTAGAAGAGCCTACTAACTTTTTATCTACAATTCAGGTTGCTATTACTCTTTCTGGTTTTTTTGCCAGTGCATCAGCAGCTACAAATTTTTCTTATGTAGTTGAAAGTTGGATCTCTGTATTTTCTATACCATACACTAAAGAGATCTCTTTAATTTTGGTTACTGTTGTTTTATCATTTTTTACTTTGGTATTTGGAGAGCTAGTCCCAAAAAGAATAGCACTACAAAAAGCAGAGGGAATTGGACTTTTTTCTGTAAGAATAGTTTATCTTATATCTTTAGTGGTTCTTCCTTTCATAAAACTTTTATCTTTTTCTACTAATTTTGTTCTTAAAATTATTGGAATGGATCTTAAGAATATGGAGGAAAAAGTGTCAGAAGAAGAGATAAAATCCCTTATAGAGATTGGAGAAAAACACGGAGTATTTAATGAAACTGAAAAAGAGATGATTACTTCTGTGCTGTCTTTTGATAATAAAATAGCTAGGGAGATAATGACTCCTAGAAAAAATGTATATTTTATTAATATTGACAAAGAGTTAAACCTTTACTTAGATGAACTTCTTGAAATGCGTCATTCTAGAATTCCTATTTATCAAGGTGAAAAAGACAATATAATCGGTATTCTTTATATGAAAGATTTTATTATTGAGGCTAGAAAAAAAGGATTTGAGAATGTAGATATTAAATCTATTATGCAAAAACCTTATTTTATACCTGAAAATAAAAATATCGATATATTATTTAAGGAGTTTCAAAAAAATAAAATTTTTGTAGCTTTATTAATTGATGAATATGGAAGTTTCTCAGGACTTGTTACAATGGAAGATCTTATTGAAGAAGTAATGGGTGATATTGAAGAAATTTATGATGAAGATGAGCCTAAACTAGAAAAATTAGATAAAGACAATTATTTAGTTGATGGACTTTATTCTATGAGAGAATTAAACTATGATTTGGATATGAAATTAGAAAATGATGATGTTGATACAGTTTCAGGTTTTGTCATTAATCTTCTTGGAAAAATTCCAGAAGAGGGAGAAAAATTAAAAGTGGAGTATAATAATCTTACTTTTGAAATCCTTGAAATTAAAGATCATTGTATCCAAAAAATAAAAATTATTATTAAGGAAGAAAAGAAAGTAGAATCTCAAGAAGAGTTTGAGATCTAAAATATAAGATAGATATACTAAATACTGATGAGTTTTTTCATCAGTATTTTTTTATATTTATTAAAATATTAAAGACTTAATAGCAATATCAAAAAAGAAGAGAACCAATTATTTAGTTCTCTTCCTCAAGGATGATTTTTATTATTTTTAAGTTATAATTTGTAAGTTACTTTTCCAGTAGCTACTCCTTCTCCTTCTGTATCTATTGAGTAACTTCCTACTAATTCTACTTTTTCTGCTAAATCAAATGTTGCTGATACTGATGCTGTTCCTACTCCACCTTCATGTTTTTTTACTGGTGTTGCAAATTCTTTTGTTACATCTAATACTGTAAACTCATCTCTCCACTCATCTACATCCATTAGTTCTTTTTTCCATCCTAAATCCATCGCTAATTTTACACTTGATTTATCTGTTACTTTTACTTTTTGATCTACTGTAGCTTTTGCAAAAATTTCATTAGAAATATTTTGACTCTTATCTACTTTTGCGTTATTCCATTTTCCTCCATCAACAGTTTTAATTCCTCCATCTTCTTCAAACTCTTCATGTCCAAATACTGTTGTATTTAATCCTGCTGATAGTTTTAAATTAGTATTTTCTGTGAAAGAGATATTTTTAGAAAGTTGGTTTTTCATACTGATACTGTATGAATCAAATTCAGCTGTTCTTCCTACTCCTTCTTCTTTATTTCTTTCTACTTTATTATTTGAATATACTCCATTTAATGCAAATCTATATGATAAATCATTTTCTAATCCTTTATCAAATGAGTATCCCATTACAAATGAATTTAGATCATTTGTTGATTTGTTTGCATATTTTATTTTTCCCGCTTGATATCCAGCAAATATATTATCTCCTTGTATAAATGCATTATCTTGTGATAAAACCAAAGTAGTTTCTTCTAAATTATATTTAATTGTTCTATATACATCATCACTATTATCTTTTGTATTTTTATGGAAAGCTCCTAATTTAAAGTTATTTAATTCAATAACTGATTCAACACCTTTATCACTTTGATTAGTATATTCTCCTGATAAATAGTTTTTACTCAACATTAATTTATCTTGCACATCTAAAAGTCCTTGACCTCTTTCCAATATCTGAGCATTTAAGTTAGCATATTCTTTTGATGATATATCATATCTTCTCATTTCAATATCAGCTACACCAGTTTTTGTTTCAAAAAGAATATATAAGTTATCTTGATCCTGAGTCATTGATGTATAACCATAGGTATCTCCATCAAGAATTTTTATTGTTCTTCCTGTATTTGTAGTGATAAAAGTATCATTTCTATCCCAAGAAGCGTTCCCTTGACCAGAATATCCAACTAAATAG
>NZ_JARHZE010000014.1 GCF_029258315.1 Fusobacterium sp.
GATAAAGATAAAAAATTATTTGCAAATGATTTAAAAAGTATATACCCAGCTCCATCAGAAAAAATAGCTTTACAAAATTTGGAAAATGTAACTGAAACTTGGGAAAAAATATATCCAAATTCTATGAAAAGCTGGAATAAAAATTGGGATGTAATAAGTCCTATTTTCAAATTTTCAATGGAAGTTAGAATGGAAGTTAGAAAAGTAATTTATACAACAAACGCAATAGAAAGTTTAAATAGTGTTTATCGTCGCTTAAATAGTCAAAGAAGTGTATTTCCTAGCGATACAGCTCTATTAAAAGTTCTTTATTTGGCTACATTTGAAGCGACTAAAAAATGGACATCAACTTTAAGAACTTGGGGAAAAATCTATGGGGAACTTCAAATAATGTTTGAAGATCGCTTTTAATAAATAGAGGTTAACTAAATATGAAAAAAACACTCTCTAAAAGAGAGTGCTCTTGACATAAACTAAAATATATAGTAAAACTATATAAAGTAAAAATATTAAATTAAATAATTTTTATCATAGAAAGTTAAGATTTACAGAAAACTCTTCACACCCTCTAAAAAATAGAAACTACTTTTTATGTAGCACAAAAAAGTTTATTTAAATTAAAAAAAATACTGATAATAAAATTCTTTTCATTACTTTTATACTGATTATTAAAAATGTAACAACCTCATTTTATTATCTAGCAAAAAAAACGAAGGACTATTTGAAAAATTTTATTTCCAAATAGTCCTTCTACACTATCTCAATCGTAATCTATCTTCTCCTTTCTTTGTATAAAATAAATTCTTCAGCATATCTATTACGAATTCTCATCTCTAGCATTTTCACCATCTTTTAAAATTCTTTTAAATAACATCTTTGTTATTTACACTTTTTTAATAACGCCATCGACTTATCTTAAAATATTTTCTCCAATTTATTAATAACGAAAATGGGATATTATCCTCTTAAAACTTGAGGTTCCTCGAATATTAGCCACACCTTAATAAATCTTCTAAAAATATTATATAATAGCTACACCTTTTTCTTTTCATCTGAGAAATTAAAATCTGTTCGTTTTAATTTTAATTCTCCCATCTAATTTTCCCATTGGACTCATTCCCCCTAATTTCGTAGTCAAGTATTACAAACCTTTAAAACATTGTAACCACCTTCCTATTTATTTTTTATTTTTAACTTTATCTTATTGATCTTACTAATTTATACCCCATAAAATTTGTTTTGTCAATAGTTTTTTCAAAAAATATTAAAAAAATATATTTTATAATAATACTAGAAACTAATTAGTGATTGTATCTAATTTTTTCTTTTATAAATTATTTACTTCTTATTTGCTTCCTCTCTTCTTTTAATAAAATTTTTATAGAATAATTTTCTATAAAAAAATATTTTTTTATCTGTTATAAGATATTTATAATTCTTTTACAATAATTTTATATTTATTAATATTTTCACTAATAATTATAAATTTTATTTTCATCATACCTTTATTCTATCTTAAAAAATCATTTTATAATTCTTTAAAAATAAAAAAACTCTTAGGCTCAAAGAAGATCTTCAAACCTAAGAGAAACAGAATTGTCTAATTTATTTTTTATTATTTTTTCTTAGCATATTTCATTGAGTCAAATGCTACTGCTGCTATTATGATAGCTCCTTTTATTATATATTGCCAGTAAGGGCTTACTCCAACATAAGTTAATCCATAGTTGATAACTGTTAAAATAATAACTCCAGTTATAACTCCTGATATTCTTCCAACTCCTCCATAGAATGAAACTCCACCGATTACACAAGCTGCTATTCCATCCATTTCATACATAAATCCTAAGTTGTTAGTTGCTGAACCGATACGTCCTGCCTCTAAGAATCCACCAAATGCATAGAATACACCAGATAAAGCATAGATTATTATTAAAGTAGCTGCTACGTTTACCCCTGATACTTTTGCTGCTTCTGGGTTTCCTCCAACTGCGAATAAGTTTTTACCAAATTTTGTTTTATTCCATAGTATCCACATAATAATTGTTGCTATTGTTGCATAGATAATTAAATATGGAAGTGTAAATCCTCCAATTTTTATAGCTCCTTGAGCAAAATGGCTGTAATTTCTACTAAATCCAGATATTGGAGATGCTCCAGCATAGTCATAATATAGTGAATTTAATCCATAAACTATTGTCATTGAACCCATAGTAACTATGAATGGGTGAAGATTTAGAAGAGCAACTATTGTTCCATTGAACGCTCCAATTATAGCCCCGATTACTATTACTACTAAAATAACTGCAATTACTGGTAATTCTCCTAAATTTGGATAAACCTTGTGAACATTTGTACTAGCTTGTAAAAGACTTGCTGATATAACAGCCGCAAATCCAACTTGTCTACCTGCTGATAAGTCTGTACCAGTTGTAACTATAAGTCCTGCAACTCCAAGAGCTATGATTGCTCTAACTGAAGATTGAGTTAAAATATTTTTAAAGTTTCTTATACTTAAGAATGAAGGTTCTTTAATAATTATCGCAATAAGCATTGCTATTAAAACTAAATATAACCCACTGTGAATCAATAATTTTTTTATATCTACTTTTCCATCTTTTGTTTTTGGTAAATTCATTTTTTTCTCTCCTTAATTATTCCGTCTTATAAATATTTTGCTGAAAGTGTCAATATTTCTTCTTGAGTTGTCTCTTTTGTGTTAACTATTCCAGCAACTCTTCCGTTACTCATTACTAATATTCTATCTGTTATTCCTAAAAGTTCAGGCATTTCAGATGAAACCATAATTATACCTTTATCTTTACTTGCTAAGTCAACCATAAGTTGATATATCTCAAATTTTGCTCCAACGTCTATTCCTCTTGTTGGCTCATCAAGCATTAAAACATCTGGTTCAGTAAGTAAGCATCTTCCAAGTATAACTTTTTGTTGGTTTCCTCCAGAAAGAGTTCCAATTTGAGTTTCTTGAGATGGAGTTTTTACCCTCATACTTTCAATAACCCAATCAGTATCGCTTTTCATTTTTTTATTATTTAAAAGTCCAAATAATTTATTTTTATAAGAGTCTAGGTTAGAAACAATTGAGTTTACTTTTATATCAAGCATTCCAAATATTCCTGTTGCTCTACGCTCTTCTGTAACCAATGAAAATCCATTTTTAATAGCTTCTTTTGGTGTTTTATTTTTTACTTCTTTTCCGTTTAATATTATTGTTCCAGATGCTTTCTCTCTTATACCAAAGATAGTTTCTAGAATGTCAGTTCTTTTTGATCCAACAAGTCCCGCAACTCCTAAAATCTCTCCTTTATGTAATTCAAAACAAGCATCTTTTACTGATGGCTGATGTAATGCAGTTAGATGCTCTACTTTTAAAATTGGCTCCTTAACCACATTTGTTTTTGCTGGGAAACGATTTGTTAAATCTCTTCCAACCATCATATTTATAATTTGATCTGTTGTTAAATCTGCAACTGATTCTGTTGCAACCCATTTTCCATCTCTCATTATTGTAATATCATTAGATATTTTTTTAATCTCTTCCATCTTATGAGAAATATAAACTATTCCACAACCTTGATCTCTTAATTTATTTATAATTCTAAACAAGTGTTCTACTTCATTTTCTGTAAGTGATGAAGTAGGCTCATCCATAACTATTATTTTTGAATTATACGAAACTGCTTTTGCTATTTCTATCATCTGTCTTTGAGATACTGATAAGTCAGCTACTTTCATTCTTGGATCAACTTCAATATCCAAATCTTTAAATATTCTTACTGTATCATCATACATTTTTTTCTCATCAACAAATAAACCTTTCATAGGAAATCTTCCTAACCAAATATTATCCAAAACATTTCTTTGAGTAACTTGGTTTAACTCTTGGTGAACCATTGATACCCCATTTTCAAGAGCATCTTTTGCTGAAACGAAGTTAACTTCTTTACCTTCTAATGAAATTTTTCCTCCATCTTTCTTATATATTCCAAATAGACATTTCATCAGAGTTGATTTTCCAGCACCATTTTCTCCCATTAGAGCATGTACACTACTTGGTCTTACTTTTAAAGTAACACCATCTAAAGCTTTTACTCCAGGAAATTCTTTGGAAATATTTTCCATTTCTAATAAATATCTTCCGTTCTCCATCTTCTCTCCTTAAAAAATAATTTTTTAAAATTTTAAACTTTACCCTTAAATTTAAAATATTAAAAATTTATACTTATTTTGCTAATATACACATACTTATAGTAAGAGAGAGTGTTAAACACTCTCTCTTAAAAGTTTATTTAACAATTTTTCTTATTTATATTCAGCAACGTTTGTTTTATCAATTCCTATACTTGGTACTAATAATACTCTGTTTTCTAATGTTAATCCTGTTCCTTCAACTGGATCTTTTCCTGCTGCTAAGTTAACAGCTATATCAAATGTTCCTTTTCCTTGTCCTTTAGCATCGTTTAATACTGTTCCAGCCATTTCTCCAGCTTCTATTTTAACTAAAGCTTCTGGTAATGCGTCAACACCAAATACTGGTAAAGATTTTCCAAATGCTTTTTGAGATTCGATAGCTCCTAAAGCCATTCCGTCATTGTTACAAATGATAACTTCTATTTTATTTCCATTAGGTCCTGATAACCAAGCATCCATTTTATCTTTTGCCATTGCTGTATCCCACATAGCTGTATCTAAGTGTAATTCTTCAGTTTTTATTCCCATTTCGTTAAGAGTTTTTATAGAATAATTTGTTCTTGCTTCTGCGTCTGGGTGTCCAGGTTCTCCTTTAAGCATTACATATTGGATAACTCCATCTTTATTTAAGTCAAGTTCTGGATTTTCTTTCCAAGCTTTAGCAACTAATTCTCCTTGAGCTATTCCTTGAGCATTTGGGTCAATTCCAACATAGTATGCTTTTTCATAAGAATTCATTACAGCTTCAGAAGGTCTTCTGTTATAGAATACTACTGGTATATCTGCTGGTTGAATTTTTCCTACTACTACTTCTGCTGCTGCTGGGTCAACTAAGTTGATAGCTAAAGCATCTACTCCTTTTGATAACATAACGTCGATTTGTTCGTTTTGAGTAGTTTGACTGTTTTGAGAGTCGTTCATTTGTAAATCAACTTTATCTGCTACTTTTGCTGCTTCTTCAGATACAACTTTTCTAAATAAAGCGATGAAGTTGTCGTCATACTTATAAGCTGTTAAACCGATTCTTAATTTTGGTGCTTCTTCTGTTTTCTTTTCTCCTCCACATCCTACAAGTCCTGCTGCTAAAACAATTGCTCCTAATAATAATCCTGTTTTTTTCATAACAAATTACCTCCTAAGTTTAACTTTAACTTTGTTAGTTTTTTTATTTTAAATATCTACTCGTTAGACATTTTTTTGATTAAATTTGTCTTATTTTTCAAAAATAAATGTTGTTTTTTGAGAATAACCATTCATTTTATTATAAATTTTGCTTTTTTCTGGAATAAATTTTAAAACATCTGGATAATCTTGCGTTTCAACACATACTCCCATATGATCCTCAGCTTTTACCCCTTTTGATAAAAATTCAGCTTCATGAACATAGTTTCCTGTATATATAACTCCTACTGGTTGATCTGTAACAACTTTTAATGTTCTTCCACTTTCTTCATCATAAAGTTTTGCTAAGAATCCATCATACTCTTTATTGAATACAAATGGGTGATCTATTCCATTTCCGACTATTTTTACCTGTTCATCTCCTGATAAAAATACCTCTTTTAATTTTTTCCCTCTTCTTAAATCCATAGCTGTATTTTCAACCTTTGCTATTTTTACTGGAAGAGTTGCTTCATCAACTTCTATATAATTATCTGCACAAAGTGTTAACTCTTGCTCATCTATATTTCTTTTAAAATCTCCACTTAAATTAAAGTATGAATGGTTTGTTAAATTTATATATGTATCTCTATCTGGTATTCCCTCATATTCTAAATTAAGTTTATTTTTATCTAATGTATATTTAACTTTTACTTTTACTTCTCCTGGAAAGTTAGCTTCCAAATGAGGAGATACTCTTGTTAATACCACTCCAATTTTTTCTTCCTCTTCAAAAGGTTCGACATTCCATATTTTTGATGCAAAAAACTCTGGATAACCATGAAGGTTATTATTTCCATTATTTTTAGCTAATTGGTATCTAATACCATCTATATTTAATTCTCCATCTTTTATTCTTCCTGCATTTCTTCCAACTATGGCTCCAAAGTGTATTCCTATTTTTTCCTCATAGTCCTCTATCTTATCAAACCCAAGAACAATATTTTCAATTTTTCCATTTTTATCTGGCATCTCTATTCTTCTAATAGTTCCACCAAAGTTTAAAATTTCAACTTCTAAAAAATCATTCTTTAGTATGTAAGAAAAAACTTCTTCCCCTTTTTTAGTAACTCCAAAATGTTTTTTTTCTATTGATTTCATCTCTACTCACCTAATCTTTTGTATATTTTTTTGTAAAACTTTTATTTTCAAAAATATTTTCTACAACAACTGCTATGGGAGAATAAAAATATAATTCTTCTCCTAATCTAGTAGGTTCTATAGAATATTTATTTAATTCCAAAGATATTTTATTTAATTCAAATTTTAAAGTATCCATTAAAAATTTACTTGAAAAAATTTCTCCAACTAAAACTATTTTTTCTGGATCTAAAACAGAAATTAAAATATTTAGACCTCTAGCTATATACTCCATAGCTTCTGTCATAACTTGGATAACTAAAAAGTCTCTTTTCTTTACTCCAAATAAAACATCTTTTATTGTCAAATTATCTTTTTCTTTTAAAACATCTTTTAATATACTATATTTTCCTATTTTTATCTCTGATGTTATTTTTTTTATAACTGCTATTTCTGAAGATTCAGCTTCTAAACAACCTCTTTTTCCACAAGAACATTTTCTTATACTATTTGTATTGATCACTATATGTCCTGCTTCCCCAGCCATAGAGTTGTGCCCCTTATAGATTTTTTTTCCTATACAACTAGCACTTCCTATTCCATCTCCAAGATTAAAAACAACAAAATTTTCTATATCTCTACAACCACCTATCTGTTTTTCTACTAAAGCCATTGCACGAACGTCATTTTCTAATAAAACAGGTAAGTCATATTTTCTTTCAAAATATTCCACTATTTTAGGATTTTTTAATTTATAATGAGGTGACATTATAGACATTCCTTTTTCTTCATCCACTGATCCTGTGATGATTATTGATATAGCTCCAATATTAGGATTTTCTTTTATCTCATCTGAAACTACACCGTCTATAACTTTTAATGTATCCTCTCTCTTTTCTGGTTTTAACATATCTAAGGATATTTTTTTCCTTTTAACTATATCTCCATTTATTTTTCCTATGGTAATATACATTATTCTATTAGATGTTAAATTAATCCCTAAAATATCTTTAAACTTTTCATTATTTATGGAAAGATAAACTGGAGGTCTTCCACCACTAGATTCTCCGACTGCTGTTTCAACTATTATATTCTTTTCAAGTAAAATTTTAGTAACTTTTGAAATTCTTGCAGATGTAAGTCCAAAAACCTCAGCCAATTTTAATCTTGAAACCTTTCCATAATCTTTAATTATTTTCAAAACTTCTTCTTCTCTTATACTTTCTTTCATTTTTCTGTTTCTCCTATGTTCATCATTTATTAATTTAATACATTTTTTTCGATTTGTCAAAGGTTTTATTTTTTTTTAGCTCAACTTATTTAATTAAATTAAATAAGTGTAGTATATTTTTTGAAAAATAAATTGTTTTTTTTCAAACTTAAAGTATAATAAATGTACAAAAGAATTTCAGGAGGGGTAAATGGATATACAAAATTTAATGTTAAAAAAATTTGTTGAGATTTTTGGAGAAAAGGAAAATAAGGAGTTATTCTTTACTCCAGGAAGAGTTAATCTTATAGGAGAACATATAGACTACAATGGAGGATTTGTTTTTCCTTGTGCTCTTAGCTTTGGTACTTATGCTATTTGTTCTAAAAGAAATGATAATACATTCAGAATGTATTCTATGAATTTTGAAAATGATGGTATTTTAGAATTTTCTGCTGATAAATTAGAAAAAACTAATGTCTGGGCAGATTATTGTAAAGGTATTGTTGATGTATTTATAAAAAAAGGATATAAAGTAGAACATGGTGCTGATATTATCTTCTTTGGAAATATCCCTAATGGAGCTGGACTTTCATCATCTGCTTCTTTAGAAGTTTTAATGGGAACTATGTTAAGAGATTTAAATAACCTTTCTATAGATATGATTGAAATAGTAAAAATTGGACAAGAAGCTGAAAATAAATTTATAGGAGTTAGCTGTGGAATCATGGACCAATTTGCTGTTGGTATGGGAAAAGAAGATCACGCTATACTACTAGATTGTAATACACTTGAATATAAATATGCACCTATTAAATTAGAAGATGTTTCAATAGTAATTATGAACACTAACAAAAGAAGAGGACTAGCTGATTCTAAATATAATGAAAGAAGATCTTCTTGTGAGGCTGCTTTAAAAGATCTACAAGATGCTGGAGTAGCAATTAAAAATATCTGTGATTTAACTATTGATGAGTTTGAAAAAGTTAAACATTTTATAAAATCTGAAGAAGCTTGTGTAAGAGTAAGACACGCCGTATCTGAAAATGCTAGAGTTTTAGAAAGTGTTGAAAGTTTAAAAAATAATGATATCGTAAACTTCGGTAAATTAATGAATGCATCTCACGTTTCTTTAAGAGATGATTATGAAGTAACTGGAAAAGAACTTGATGCAATAGTTGCAGCTGCTTGGGAAGCTGAAGGGGTTATTGGAGCTAGAATGACTGGAGCTGGATTTGGTGGTTGTGCTGTTTCTTTAGTTAAAAATGACTGCATAGATTCTTTCATTAAATACGTTGGAGAAAAATATACAAAAGAAACAGGACTAAAAGCTGACTTCTATATAGCTAATGTTGGGGAAGGATCAAGAAAATTAGGTGATTTATAATGAGTAATATAAATATTTATAGCGAAATAGAAAAATTATTAAACTTTGCTCTATTTCATAAAATGATAGAAAAAGAGGATAAAATCTTCTTTAGAAACAAATTATTAGCAGTTCTTCATATAGATTCATATGAGAATATTGAGGAAACTGAAAAATCTGTGGCTGATCTTCCTGTTGAAAAATCTTATGAGATACTTAACAGAATTTGTGATTGGGCAGTTGAAAATAATCTTATAGAAGATACTTTTGATGAGAGAGATCTTTTTGATACAAAAGTTATCGGAGAATTAATCCCTAGACCAAGTGAAATTATAAAAAAATTCTCTGAAGATTATAAAGAGTCTCCAAAAAAAGCTACTGATAATTATTATGAATTTTCACAAAATTCTAACTATATAAGAACAGATAGAATTGCAAAAAATATGCACTGGTTCTCTGATACTGAATATGGAAATCTTGAGATAACTATAAACTTATCTAAGCCAGAAAAGGATCCAAGAGATATTGCTAAGGCTAAACTTGCTCCTCAATCTTCATATCCTAAATGTTTACTTTGTAAAGAAAACGAAGGATATCAAGGAAGAGCAAACCACCCAGCAAGACAAAATCATAGAATTATACCTCTAACTTTAACATCTCAACCTTGGTTCTTACAATATTCTCCATATGTATATTACAACGAACATTGTATCTTATTCTCTGGAGAACATAGACCAATGAAGATAGATAGAGGTAGTTTTGAAAGAGTATTAGAATTTGTTGAGATTTTCCCTCATTATTTTGTTGGATCTAATGCTGATCTACCAATTGTTGGAGGATCAATCCTAACACATGACCACTTCCAAGGAGGTTGTCATGATTTCCCTATGGCTCTTGCAAAGGCTGAAGAAACATTTAAAATCACAGGATTTGAAGATGTAGCTGTAGAAAAAGTTCACTGGCCAATGTCAGTTATAAGACTTAGAAGTAAATCAAAAGAAAAATTAATTGAATTATCTGATAAAATTTTAGTAAATTGGAGAAAATATTCTGATCCAGCTTGTGATATTTTAGCATTCTCAGGAGATGTGCCTCATAATACTATCACTCCTATTGCTAGAAGAAAAGGTGATGAGTATGAGATAGATTTAGTTCTTAGAAATAATCGTACTTCTGACGAATATCCTCTAGGAATATTCCACCCACATAAAGAACTTCATCATATCAAAAAAGAAAATATTGGACTTATTGAAGTTATGGGACTTGCAGTTTTACCAGGAAGATTAAAAGAAGAGTTAAATATTTTATCTGATTTAATGTTAAAAGATAATGCTCTTGAACTTATAGAAAAAAATGAAAAAGTTGAAAAACATCTTGATTGGTGCAAAGAGATATTTACTAAATATAATGATCTATCAACTGAAAATATTCAAGAAATTTTAAGAAAAGAGGTTGGTATCACATTCTCTAAAGTATTAGAAAATGCTGGTGTCTACAAACAAACTAAAGAAGGTTGTGAAGGATTTAGAAGATTTATCCAAACCTTATAATATTTAAGCCAAAAATACCCTATTAATATGAAAAGGACGTTACAAATCAATGGTTTTTAATCACTGGTTTAAAACGTCTTTTTCTTTTTATTTTATAAGATATTATTAACTTTTTCTTTCCTCAATTTAAAACTATTTTAAAATTTTTTTTAATCAATCTTATATCGTAAATGGATATTTTTAGATTTATTATTTTTATATTGTCAAACAATTAGAACTCAAAACAAAAGAAAACCTTTAAAACAAAACATTTAAATAATAATTTTATTGACTTTATCAAAAAAAGACTGTATACTGTATTTATAAATAATAAAAATTATTTAAAAACAAGTAAAGGAGATACGTTTATGGCTAAAAAAAATTTTTCTGAATTATTTAATTTAAAAGAAGCAAAATGGAGCGGACTAACTCTACCAATGTTTGCAACTTTACTAGCAATCGTTTTGGTTATTGTTTATGTTCCTTTTGATGGAAAGGTTGCTGGGTTTGTCAGACCTAACTTTTTAACAATTTTTACTATCCTTGCTATATTTGGTATTCTATTTGGAGAGATTGGAGATAGAATTCCTATATGGAATGATTATGTTGGTGGTGGAACTGTTCTTGTATTCTTTATGTCTGCAATAATGGGAACATATAAATTAGTTCCAAAACCTGTTTTAGATTCTATTAAAGTTTTCTATGGAAAACAACCTGTAAACTTCTTAGAAATATTTATCCCCGCTTTAATAGTTGGATCTGTACTAACAGTAAATAGAAAAACTCTAGTACAAGCAATTTCTGGTTATATTCCTCTAATCCTAATTGGTGTTTTAGGAGCAACAATAGGTGGAGTTGTCACTGGTTTCTGCTTTGGAAAATCACCTCTTGATGTTATTATGAACTATGTTTTACCTATAATGGGTGGTGGAACAGGTGCTGGAGCTATTCCAATGTCTGAGATGTGGGCTCAAAAAACAGGTAGACCTTCAAGTGAATGGTTTGCATTTGCTATATCAATCTTAACAATTGCAAATATTATAGCTATAATAACTGGAGCACTTTTAAATAAACTTGGAAAAACAAAACCTTCTTTAACTGGAAATGGATCTTTAATCATAGAAAATGCTAAAGAAGCTGTTAAAGATGAAGAAGTAAAAATGGAAGTTGGACAAAAAGAATTTGCCGCAGCTTTAATCTTTACTGGAGTTTTATTTATGTTCTCTCACTTATCAGCTGAACTATGGAGTAGTTTAAATCTATCTTTTGAAATGCATAGACTTGCTTTCTTAGTTATTTATA
Organism: Fusobacterium sp.; assembly: GCF_029258315.1. Taxonomy (GTDB): domain Bacteria; phylum Fusobacteriota; class Fusobacteriia; order Fusobacteriales; family Fusobacteriaceae; genus Fusobacterium_B. The sequence continues at coordinate 11,861 of NZ_JARHZE010000014.1, forward strand.
CTATAATCTTAAATATACTTAACATTGTTCCTACTCCTTTAAAAGCTGGAGCTAAAAATATGCAAACATTCTTCTCTAAATACACTATCTGGATATTAATGGGATCTGTTGGATTCGGTACTGATGTACAAAAGATTATAGACTCATTAACTTTAGGAAACTTAGTTATAGCTATTGGAATTGTTATTGGAGCTGTTACATTTATAATGTTATTCTCTAGAATGATGAAATTCTATCCAATTGAAGCTGCTATAACAGCTGGATTATGTATGGCAAACAGAGGTGGATCTGGAGACGTTGCAGTTTTAGGAGCTGCTGACAGAATGGACTTAATGTCATTTGCTCAAATCTCTTCAAGAGTTGGTGGAGCTATGATGTTAATAATTGGTTCTTTCATCTTTGGATTCTTTGCATAAAAGTTTAAAATCAAAAGCGTGATTATCAGTCACGCTTTTTTTATTTCCTAATTTATTAAATTCTTTCTGTCCTTTTTATAAAACCAAGTAGAGTTGAAAGTAGAGAATTCATTCCTTTTGCTAACATATCTTTCAATGAAACCTTTGATACTTTTACCTTTTCCTCTTCTTCTACTCCTAAATTTTTAAAGAATATTATCGTCATAGTAATAATTATAGTTCCTGCAATAAGATCTGATAGTGGAGAAGCAAATAAAATTCCATGTATTCCTTTTCCTATCTCTTGATTCTCTAAATATCTTGAAAGTCCCACTGTAAATATAACAAAGCAGAACATATCTCTCATAACAGATGCTACCATAGAATGAATTGGTTTTCCAATTGATTGGAAAAATATCGATGAAATTTTTATAAAACAAGTTATAAAACATAAACCTAGGAATATACGGAAACTTTTTACTGCAAACTCCATATATAAGTCATTTTGTTTCCCAAATATTAAAATTATTTTCTCAGGATAAAACTCAAATAACAATGTAGAAATAATACCAACACTAAGTGATAAAATCAAAATATAACGATAAGTTTGTCTAACACGATCCAATTTTTGAGCTCCATAATTATATCCTACAATAGGTTGTCCACCTAGAGCTATTCCAACTGCTATATTACTTACAATAGTATAAACCTTTGTCTGAATACTAAAAACTGATATTGGAATATCACTTCCATAAATTGAACTTGCTCCATATTTTGCTAAGGTAATATTACTTAAAAGCGTCATAACCACCATAGAGATTTGAATTATAAAAGTTGAGCCTCCAAGGATTATAAGATGTTTTAACATATCTTTCTTTATATGAAAACTCTCTTTTGTAAGCTTAAAGCTTTTTGGTTTAATAAAATATACTAGACATATGACAAATGAAACAACCTGACCTATAACTGTAGCAATAGCTGCTCCCTCTATCCCCCATTTTAGCCAAAAAATAAAAATAGGGTCTAAAATAATATTTAAAACAGCCCCAGAACACATAGCCACCATAGCATATGTTGGACTTCCATCAGCTCTTATCATACTGTTCATTACATTAAACATCAAATAAGCTGGGAAAAATATAGTTATAATTCTAAAATAATTTGATGCTAGATCAAGTGTTGCTGGAGAGGCTCCAAAAAGTTTCATAAGTGTTTCACAAAAAATAAAACATATTAAAGTAAGAATAATACTTATTAAAAAACTAGCACTTAGCCCTGTCCCAACACATTTATGAGCACTCTCACTATCTTGACGCCCTGAACAAATACTTAAGTAAGAGGCAGCTCCATCTCCAATACACCAAGCAAAAGCATTGGCTATACATATTATAGGAAATGATATTCCAGTTGCGGCATTTCCTAAATAACCTAATTCGCTGTTCCCAATAAATATCTGATCCACAATATTATAAAGAGCAGATATCAAAAGGCCCATAACACACGGTAGTGAAAATTTTAAAAGCAGTTTATGAACTGGTTTCACCCCTAAAATTTTGTTTTTTTCCATTAAAAAATCCTCCTTAAATAAAAAAATACCGTGAATACTTTACTATAATCACGTTTTGTCGTCTTATAGTAAACTATTTACGGTAGTCTGTAGATACGCCCACCCTATTGTGGACTTATATAAGCTCCCCTCCATAATATCATAACTTCTTTATTGTGTCAATTGTTTTATTCCTAAATAATATTAAGTTTTATAATAAAAATTTACATTCTTATTAATTAAATTAATCAAATTTAAAAATTAATTTCTCTAGAATTTTACAAAAAAAATTGCACCCAAAATCTTAAATAAGATAAAAGGTGCATTATGCTTTTAAAATTTTATAATTCAAACTCTATTAAAGCTTTTGCAGTTATAACTTTTACATTCTTTTTATCAGTTATAGGTGTTCCACAACCTGAACAACCTCCACCACAACAACCATCTACTCCACAAGAATGCTCCTCTTCTTCTCCACCCATTCTTTGTAAGTAGTCTTCATAAGTTTCTATATATCCCTCTGCTAGTAGATTATCAAAAGCTTTTTGTAATTCCTCTTCTGTTATACCTATATTCTTCATTATAGCCTCGTCGCTATAAGTTTTTCCCGTAACCAAAAATTCTACTATTTTTCTCTCTATATTTGTCATAGCTCCCCCTTTTATATTTTTATAATCAGTACAAAATAATAATAATTTTAATTTATATAAATATTATATAAAAATATACAATAGTTGTCAACAATAAAAAATTTAACTCTTTTAAAGAAATTATTTATTAAATTTATCTTTGATTAAAAATATTTTATGAAACAAAATTTTATGATATAATATGTGGTAAAAATTTTAGGAGGTAGTAGATGACTGAAATAAAAGTAAATCTTAGAGAAGATAATTTAAAAGAAGATATATATTTAGAAAGTATCCGTACAAGTTATAGAAAAAAAATATGGAGAAAATTTGTAAAAGCTATAAATGATTTTAATCTTATTGAAGATGGGGATAAAATAGCTGTTGGAATATCTGGAGGTAAAGATAGTCTTCTTCTGTGCAAACTTTTCCAAGAGCTAAAAAGAGATAAAAGTAAAAATTTTGAAGTAGCTTTCATTAGTATGAATCCCGGGTTTGAGGCTATGGATATAGAGCAGTTTAAAAAAAATCTAGAGATTTTAAATATCCCTTGCCATATATTTAACTCTGATGTTTGGGAGATCGCCTTCCGTGAAGATCCAGAGAGCCCTTGTTTTCTTTGTGCAAAAATGAGAAGAGGGGTTTTATATAATAAAGTTGAAGAGCTTGGATTTAATAAACTTGCCCTTGGACACCATTTCGATGATATAGTTGAGACAGCTCTTATAAATATGTTTTATGCTGGTACTGTAAAAACTATGGTTCCAAAAGTTCCTTCTACAAGTGGTAAACTTTCTATCATAAGACCACTTGCTTATGTTAAAGAGGAGGATATAATTTCTTATACTAGAAAAAATGAAATTAAAGCTATGGGTTGTGGTTGTCCTGTTGAGTCTGGAAAAACTGATTCAAAAAGAAAAGAGATCAAATTACTTTTAAAAGATTTAGAACAAAAAAATAAAAATATAAAACAGAGTATATTTAACTCTCTAAAAAATATAAATCTTGATTTTGTTATGGGATATACAAGAGGGAATAAAAATGATTAAAATAAAAAATCTATCTGAGTTACAAAATTTAAAAGTGGATAACTATTTTTTTGAAGTTTTAGAAGATGTCATAAAAATTTCTAATAAAAAAGAAAAATTTGAAATCAATTTAAAATATAATAAAGATAATCTTATTTCAACTTTAGAAACTATAAAAAAACTTACAGAGATAAAAATTTTACTTGAGGATTTTTCTGAGAGGGAAATTTTATCTTTTATAGAGAGCAAAGGATACAATAAACTTTTATGGAACCCTATTGGGAAAGCTATGCACCAATTTAATATGATAGAAGAAGGCGATAGAGTAGCTATTGGTATCTCTGGTGGTAAAGATAGTATAGTTCTTTTTAATGCCCTTGTAAGAATAAAAAAAATAGCAAATATTAATTTTGAAATTATACCTATCCATATCCATATGAAAGAGGATACATCTGATATAAGCGAACTTGTTAATTATATTAAAAAATTTGGTTATGAGTTACAGGTTATTGAAACAAAATTAGGTAATCTTGTATCCGGGGAAACAAAAGAAAAAAATCCTTGTTTCCTTTGTGGAAGAATTAGAAGAGGGATACTTTATACAACTATGAAAGAGCAAAACATAAATAAACTTGCTCTTGGTCATCATAAAGATGATATTGTTGAAACCTTCCTTCTAAATATTATTTATCAAGGAAATAGAAATATAATGAGACCTGCTTATTTTTCTGAGGAACATCAAGTTACTGTCATAAGACCTATGGCTTTTGTTGAAGAAAAAAATATTATCAGTTATTCAAAAAAATTATCTCTTCCTATTTTAGAAGAGAAATGTCCTTATGAGATGAGTAGTGATTCAAAAAGATTAAAAATTAAAAATATTATTAAGTCAATTTCTGAAGAAACTCCAGACGTTAGAAGTAACATTATCAATAGTATCAAGGACTTATTTTAGCTATTAAAAATAATTTTTATAGCAAAATATAGAGAACCTTTTTATAACACAATAAATAGTTCCTAAAGCAAAGTATAACTTTTCTTTTTAATGTTAAAAAAACATTTTAAAAGTCAAAGTTTTTCTTGACTATTATTTCTCTTTACTGTATAATTAACTATATTGCTAAGGGGGAGTGTGCGATGATTATTCCATTAGCGTTTGCTGATTTAAATAAAAATTTTAAAATAGTTGAAATATCTGAAAAATGTAAACATAGAAAGAGTTTAATAGAAAAAGGATTTTGTATAGGCAATATAGTTACTATTAAAAATTCTTCCAATGGAAATTTTATTGTGGAAGTTAATGGTTCTCAATATGTCTTGGGTTTTAACTATGCTAAAAATATATTAGTTGAATGATTACAGCCCTATGGGCTGTAATATTTTCTTGTAAAATTTTGTTAAACAAAATATTTAATATAAAAAGTTTGTTGATAGAATGAGGAGGAATCTTATGAACTTAAGTGAATTAAAAAAAGGTGAAAAAGCAAGAATTATTAAAATTGGAAAAATTGGAGAACTAAAAAAAAGATTAGTTGAAATGGGAATTACTGCTGGAGAGGTTATCGTTTTTGATAGAAACGCTCCTTTAGGGGATCCTCAAGAATTTCTAGTTAAAGAAAATGGAATCTCTATCAGAAAAGAAGATTCTAAAAATATAGAAATCGAATTAATTAAATAATTTATTTTATAGAAAGGTGATGAAAATATGATAAAAATAGCATTTGCTGGGAACCCAAACGTTGGGAAAAGTGCACTTATTAACGCTATTGCTGGTTCAAACCTTAAAGTTGGAAACTGGCCTGGTGTAACTGTTGAAAAGAAAGAAGCATCTTTCGTTCACAATGGAGAACAAATTGTAATGGTAGACTTACCTGGAGTTTACAGTCTTAGTCCTCGTACTTTAGAAGAAAATATAACAAGAGATTTTATAACAGATGAAAATCCTGATGTTATAATCAACGTTATTGAAACTCCAAACATTGAAAGAAACCTATACCTAACTCTTTTATTAAAAGAATTAGGAAAACCTATGGTTATGGCTTTAAACTTCTATGATGAGTTTGAAAAGTTAAATCACAACCTTGAACTTCCTTTATTATCTGAGAAGTTAGAGATGCCTGTTGTTAAAACATCAGCTATCAAAGGTACTGGATTAAACGAATTATTAAATAAAGCTATTGAAGTTGCAAAAGCTAAGCAAGTTCCAAGTTTCAAAATTACTTTTGACTCTTTCATTGATGGACAGTACAATGAAATAAAAGAAAAAATTTCAAAAGATGAAAGATTCAATGAATTAGTTAAAAAATATGGAATAAACTTTGTTATCATAAAACTTCTTGAAAAAGATATCAACTTCTTAAAAAAATCTAAAGAAGTTTATGGATTAGATATTGAAAATTATTTAAATGACAATATCAAGGTTATCGAAGAAAAATATGATGATGATATTGATACTGTATTAGCTGAAAGAAGATATGGAGAGATCAAAGGTATCTTAGCTGATACTTTAAGAACTTCTTTAAAATCAAGACTTGATTTTTCTGAAAAAATAGATAAGATTCTTTTAAACAGAGTTTTAGGATTACCAATATTCTTCTTAATACTTATCCTTTTAATGACTATCGTATTCAACGGAAGTGCTCCTTTCATTGACTGGATAGATGGATTTGTTGGAGGATTTATTGGAAAATATGCTGGTATCTTAGTTGAAGGAACTCCAGATTGGTTACAATCACTTGTTGTTGATGGTATCATTGGTGGAGTTGGAGGAGTTTTAACATTCGTTCCTCTAATGTTCTTATTATACTTATTCTTATCTATATTAGAAGAAAGTGGATATATGTCAAGAGTTGCTTTCTTAATGGATAAAATAATGAGAAGCCTTGGATTAAATGGTAAAGCTTTCGTTCCAATGATAGTTGGATTTGGTTGTACTGTTCCTGCTATCTATGCAACAAGAACTCTAGAAGATCAACAATCTAGAAAACTTACTGCTGCTCTTATCCCATTTATGTCTTGTGGTGCTAGACTTCCAGTTTATGGATTATTCACTGCTGCATTCTTTGGACAAAAAGCTGGTTTAGTTGTTGTATCTCTTTATATGTTTGGTATATTTATGGCAATCATTTTAGGAACTATCTTAAAAAGATTTGATGACTTTAAAGTTGAAAATAAAGCTCTTCTTATAGAATTAGCTCCTTATAGAATCCCAAGTGTTAAAGTTATTCTTAAGTCAGCTGCTAGAAGAACTGGTGGATATTTGAAAAAAGCTACAAGTATCATCCTTGGTATCTTAATGTTACTTTGGGCTTTAACTTACTTCCCTAATGGTGGAGATGCTGAGCATTCATATATGGCTAGCATCGGTAAAACAATAGCTCCTGTTTTAAAACCTACTGGTTTTGCTGATAGATGGGAACCTGTTGCTGCTGTTGTACCAAGTATCGCTGCTAAAGAAGTTGTTGTTGGATTTATGGCTCAAGTTTTAGATCTACCTGAAGAAGAGGGTGGAGAAGATGAAGAAGAAACTACATTTACTCAAGATTTAACTGAGCAATTAAAAGGTTTAGGACAAGCTACTCTTGATTCTATTTCTGGAATAGTTAGTCTTGATATTTCTGGATTATTCGTTGCACCTTCTGCTGAAGAGGTTGAGGAAGAAGGAGCTGGAGTTGTTCAAGCTACTGCTAACCTTTGGACAGATGACTTAGGACCTTTAAGAGCTTACTCATTTATGATATTCATCTTAACAGTTGTACCTTGTGCTGTAACTTTAGGAGCTATCAAACAAGAATTCGGAACTAAATACTTAATCAGACTTACTGGAATTATGTTACTTGTTCCATATATCTGTTCTACTTTAGTTTTCCAAATAGGACGTTTATTTATGTAATTTCTATATAGAATAAAAGAATAGAAAGGAAGTTGTTATATGAAAACTTATATATTAGTAGCAATTATACTATTTCTAGCTCTTTATTCAGCTAGAGGAATCTTTAGACATTTCACAGGAAAAGATGGTTGTTCTTGTGGAGATAAAAAAGATGGTGGTTGCGGTTGTGGAGATAATTGCAACTGTGGTGGTTCTTGTAACTGTCACGAAGAAGAAAATAAATAGTTCTTATATTAATAGCACGGTTTAATATCGTGCTATTTTTATATAAATTTTTACTAATAATTAATCTTTTTAGCAGATTTTTAAAAGAATTTAGAAAAAAACTTGCTTATATTTTTTATAAATTATATAATATATAGTAAATTTATGGGAATAATTATGAAATACCTTTAATGAGGAGTATCAATGAGTAAAGAATACAATATAGGAGTTTTTGATTCTGGTCTTGGTGGAGTCACTGTTTTAAAAGAATTAACAAAACTTTTACCTAATGAAAATATAATCTATTTTGGAGATACTAAAAATGTTCCATATGGAGAAAAATCAAAGGAAGAGATTCAAAATTTCTCTAGCAAAATAGTGGATTTTTTATCTAATAATAATTGCAAGGTTATAATTATAGCTTGTAATACTGCATCTATTGCTGCATATGAATATCTAAAAGAGAAATCTAGTGTACCTATTATAGGAATAATTGATTCTGGTATCGAATCTATATATAAAAATACCTATAAGGAGATAGGAATTGTCGGGACACCATTTACTGTAAAAAGTGGTGAGTATCCAAAAAGATTAAAAGAAAAAAATAATCAATTACATATTACATCTGTCGGTTGTGAAAAATTATGTCCAATGATTGAAAAAGGTTGGGAAAATTTTAATGATAGAGATATAGTTTTAAAAGGTTATCTATCCCAACTTCCTAAATCTTGTGAGGCTTTATTACTAGCTTGTACACACTATCCTTTTATCATTGAGGATATTAAAAAAATATTTAGTGGTGATATACTTGATCCCGGAAAAGAGTGTGCAAAAGAGGCTTATCAACTTTTAAAAAGTAAAGATCTTCTAAATGAACAGAAAGATTTTGGAAATATTAAATTTTATGTCAGTGGAGATAAAAAAATATTTAAAATAAAAGCTGAGGAGTTTTTAAATAAAAAAATAGATGAGATCTCTCAAGTTTCTTTATAATTTTTTTAAGATAAAAGTTATCTGTAAATCAATTTAATTATTTATTTTATTAGCTTTTTATGATAAAATCTAATTATCATAGAGAGCTTTTTTTTATATTAGAAATTAGGGGGTTATACTTTGAAAATAAAAAAAATAGCATTTATAAGTTTAAGTTTAATTTTAATAATAGTATCATTTATTACCTATCAAAAAGTAAATTCTAGTCCTGAAAAAATAGTCTTAAAAACCTTAACAAAAAAATATAATAGAAAGTTTTCACTACTTTTTATGTATGATGTGAGGAGAGAATACCCTTTTGATTATATAGCATATGTA
>NZ_JARHZE010000035.1 GCF_029258315.1 Fusobacterium sp.
GCAGATACAAAAGCAAAATTCTTAGCTTTTGTAGATAGCTTATAAAATTAAAAAGGCCAAGGAAAAAATCCTTGGCTTTTTCTATTAATCTTTTATAAAGAAAAATTTATTTTCAGTGGAGTTTTCAATAGAGAATTTATACCCTTCTTGAGAAAACTCTTTTATTTTTTCTATATCTTCTATATGATTTAAAGTTATATAATCTAAAACTAATCCTCTAGCTTTTTTTGCCTCTGTACTAATATTTTTTAATTTACCATCTACATTTTGTCTAAACTCAATATCGATAATATTAAAAATTTTATTATTTAAAACTTTTGAAAATTCTTTAGAGGATAGATTTATAAAAATTTCATTTTCATATTTTTTAAAAAAATTATTTATATCTTCACTCCAAAATTTATAAAGACTTTCATCTAGAAAATTAATAGTCATATCAAGTCTATATGGTTTTATATTTGTATTAGGGGAAAGGACTCCATAAAGAGCTGAGAATATAAAAAGATTTTCATTTAAAAAGTTTATCTCATTTTCAGAATAATTTTTATAATTAAGTTGTCTAAAGGTAACCCCATCATAGAGAGAAAGAGCTGGATAAAAATTTAAATTTTCAAAATTTTGAATATTTTTATAAGTTTCTTCCAAAAGATTTCCCTTTATTTTAAATAATTTTTCTATTTCTTCCTTGGAAAAAATTTTTAATTTTTTTATTAAAATATCAGTTTTATCTTTGAAATAAATCTCTTTTTTCTCTTTAAAATCAATATCTTTAAATTTCATTCCTTTACTAGGTGCAAAAATTATCTTCATATTTATTTCCTTTCGTTAAAAAATTATACTATAATTATAAATATTAAAAAGTATTTTGTCAAAAAATAAATACTATAAGTATAAATTTTTTAAATAATTTAGGCAAATTTACTCTTTTTATGATATAATACAGTTGTATATAAAGAAAATTTATTTCAAATTATGGAGGAAAAAATTTGGTAGATGCAATATATATTCACATTCCTTTTTGTGTAAAAAAATGTGGATACTGTGATTTTTTATCATTTCAAAGTGATGAAAAACAAAGAGATAGATATGTTGATAGTCTTGTAAATGAAATAAGATTATACCCAAAAATTAAATATGATACCATATATTTTGGTGGGGGAACACCATCTCTTTTAGAGCCTTTTCAAATAAAAAAAATATTGGATGAACTAGATTTTGATAAGGATACAGAGGTAACTTTAGAGGTTAATCCAAAAACTGTAACAAGAGAAAAGTTACAAGAGTTGAAAAATATTGGAATAAATCGTCTAAGTATAGGGATACAATCATTTAATGAAAAATTTTTAAAAAAATTGGGAAGAATACATACAAATTCAGAGGGAATTGCAACCTATGAATTAGCTAAAGAGATAGGATTTGAAAATATTTCAATAGATCTTATGTTTTCATTGCCAGATCAAACAATAGATGAGTTAAAAGAGGATTTAGACAAGGTATTTTTATTAAATCCAGAACATTTTTCAATATATTCACTAATTTGGGAAGAGGGAACACCTTTTTATGAGAAGTTAATCTCAGGTGAATATGAAGAAACAGATAATGATATAGAGGCAGATATGTATAAGATGATAATAGAAAGAAGTAAGGAAAATAATTATCATCACTATGAGATCTCAAATTTTTGTAAAGAGGGAAAAGAGTCAAGACATAATACAAAATATTGGAGAAATAAGGAGTATATAGGTGTTGGACTTGGTGCCTCTGGGTATTTGGAAAATATCAGATATAAAAATATAAGTGAGTTTTCAAAATATTTTAATGAGATAGAGAATAAAAGATTTCCTAGAGTAGAGGAAGAGATAGTGGATAATGAGATGTTAGAAGAATATAGACATATCTTAGGACTTCGTCTTTTAGAAGAGGGGATATCTCTAAGCTCTGATGAAAAATATTTTAATATTTATCAAAAACTCTTGAAAAACGGATATATAAAAGAGGTTCAAATAGAAAATCAAGAAAGATATCTATTGACAGAGAAAGGGCTATTTTTAGCCAATGAGGTTTTTGAAGAGTTTATATAAGAGGTGAAAAAATGAGTACAGTAACTGAAAATGTACAGGAAGTTTTAGCCGATATAAAAAAATACTCAATCTATCCAGAGAGGGTAAAATTAGTGGCTGTAACAAAATATCCTATTGTAACAAAAGATAAACTAGAGGAACTTATGAAAAATGGAATTTTTACTTTTGGAGAAAATAGGGTTCAAGTCTTAGAAGAGAAGTTAGAACTTCTAGGAGAAGAAAAAAATAAAATAAAATGGAATTTTATTGGAAATTTACAAAAAAATAAAGTAAAATATATCATAAATTTTATAGATATGATACAATCTATAAATAAATTATCTCTAGCTCAAGAGATTGATAAAAGAGCTGGAAAAATAGGAAGAAAAATAGATGTACTTATAGAAATAAATCTTTCAGGTGAGGACTCAAAAGAGGGGTATGATTTAGAGGAGTTTTATAAGGATATACCAGAACTTATAAAATTAGAAAATCTAAATATCTGTGGACTTATGACAATGGCTCCAAATACTGATGATGAAAATTTAATAAGAGGCAGTTTTAAAAAGTTAAGAGAAATAAAAGAGGAAGTAAATAACAAATTTAAAAATAATCTTACAGAACTTTCTATGGGAATGAGTGGCGACTACAAGATAGCACTTGAAGAGGGGGCTACAATAATCAGAATAGGAAGTAAATTATACGAATAATTTTAAGGAGGAAAAATGGAAAATAAAAAGAAATTTCTTAATGCTTTTTTTGGTTTAGGGATAGAGGACGAGGACGAAAAAGAACAAGGATTAGAAAATAAATTTGAAGACAGTGAGGACGAGGTACAAATCACAAATAAGGAAGAAGAGCCTGTAAAAGAAGCTAAATATGAAGAAGAATATAACAATCTTTTAGAAGATGAAAAGAAAGAGGAAAAAGAAGAAAGTTTTGATGATGTAAACAAAGAAGTTAAAAATGAAAAAATAACTTTAGGAAGAAATGACTTAAGAGATATGGATGTATCTAACTATCAAAATATAGTAGCTAGAGTAAAAAAATTCGAAGATGCTAAAAAAATAGCTGAATACATCAAACATGATAAAATAGTTACTTTAAATATTGAAGAGTTAGACAAAGAAACAGCTCAAAGAATAATTGACTTCCTAATTGGAGCTATGAGTATAAAAGAGGCTAATTTTATAGAGATAAGTAAATGTGTTTATGTATCAGTTCCTAAAAATCAGAAAGTTTTATTTGATGGTTTAATTGGGAAAAAAGAAAATATTTTCGGAGGAGTAGGAATTTAATAGTGGAAAATAAAAAAGTAAGAGCTTTAGCACTTTTTTCAGGAGGACTTGATAGTGCTTTAGCAATAAAAGTTGTAGCTAATCAAGGAATAGAGGTTATAGCTTTAAACTTTGTTTCTCATTTTTTTGGTGGAAAAAATGAAAAAGCTGAAGCTATGGCAAAACAACTTGGTGTAAAATTAGAGTATGTAAATTTTAGTAAAGAACATATGGAAATATTAAAAAATCCTGTCTATGGAAGGGGGAAAAATATGAACCCTTGTATAGATTGCCACGCTTTAATGTTTAAAGTAGCTGGAGATCTTTTAGAAAAATATGATGCTCAGTTTTTAATATCAGGAGAGGTTTTAGGACAAAGGCCAATGTCACAAAACTCTGAGGCATTAGAAAAAGTAAAGGCTTTATCTAATTTATCAGATTTAATACTTAGACCTCTTTCAGCAAAAAGATTACCTATGAGTAAACCAGAAAGAGATGGACTTGTAAATAGAGAACTTTTACTTGATATAGAAGGTAGAAGTAGAAAACCTCAAATGAAATTAGCTGAGGAATTAGGAGTTAAAGACTATCCAATGCCAGGTGGAGGTTGCCTTTTAACAGATCCAGGATATTCAAAAAGATTGAGAATAATTGAAGAAGATGGACTTTTAGGAGAGGAAAATTCTCAAATTTTACATCTACTAAAAAGAGGAAGATTCTTTAGATTTGGAGAGAAAAAATATCTTTTTGTAGGAAGAGCAAAAGAGGACAACGATATAATGGTTGGATATAAAGGATTTGGAAAATTTTTCATAAGAGGTAAGGGAGTTGGAGGACCATATATAATTGGTTATGGTGAGTTATCTCCTGAAGAGGTAGAATTTGCAAAAAATCTTTTCTCAAGATATTGTAAATTTAAAGGTGATGAAAAAATAGAAATTTTCTTTAATGAAGAGCCAATGACTGTTGAGCCAATAAATAAAGAGGAAGTAGAAAGTCTTATAAAAAAATATCAAATAGTAATGGACTAAAGGAGTGATGTTTTATGTTAGAATTACTAAAAAAATTAAATTCAGAAAAATATGACATTGTAACAGGATCAAAAAAATACTATGGGATAAAGATATTAGAAGAAAAAGATAATTTTCTTTTAGTAGAAACAAGACCAAATACATATATGCTTATAAATATCGCATCTGTAACTACAATTACACCTGCTAAAGATATAGCTTATGGAACTATTGCAAAAAATATAAGATTCTAAAAA
>NZ_JARHZE010000007.1 GCF_029258315.1 Fusobacterium sp.
CAACTTATAGAACTTTTAAAATATAAAAAATCAAATATCCAAAAGGTTGAGATATTTGGGGACAATTTTTATTTTTCTTGCCAAGATAATTCTACAATTTTCTTAAAAGAGGACACAACACCTGTGATGATTGAGATTGGAGCTTTTATTCTTTCTTTTGAGAGAAATGAGGTTTTAAAAGGTGTGATAGGGGACGACAACAGTTATGTTTACACTTGTAGAAACTTTAAAGTAAAGGTAACCTTTGATAATGAAATGATACTTTAAATATAGAGAAAAGACTTGATAATTCTACCAAGTCTTTTTTTATTATTATTTATTATTGGAATTTTTAAAAATATTTTCTCTGTGATATTTAAAGTATTTCTTTTCTTTTTCTGTTAAATTTATTTTCATATTTAAATTAATGTTAAAATCCTTTAAATCACCATCTTTAATTTCATCAGAAATAAGAATTTTTCCATCATCATCAAAGGAAATAAAGCCTTTATCAAAAAGTTGATCATGAAGAGGACAAAGCAAAAGTACATTATTAACATCTAGTCTTTCATCTTTTGTTGATTTGCTCCAAGGTTTAATATGACTAGCTATTAGTAGTTCTTTTTTATCTATACTGCAAAGTTCACACTTATTTTTTAAGAGAATCAATTTATCTCTTAATTTTGATTGACCAATTCTTGTTTTTATAATGATTTCTTTTTCTGTTTTTTCTAAAGAGATGACATCCTCGTCTTCAAGTAAGTTTTTAACATCCTCAGAAACGAAAAAATTATCGTCGTTTAAGGCATATATATTAATATTATCATAAAGGATTTTATGTTTAAAAGAATAAAAATAATTAATTAAATCTTCGGGAGATTTTATATCATCATCGTCCTCTTTTAGAGACCATTGTCTAAACATATTATATCCATCGTGCCATAATTTTCCAAAGGTTAAAGTTTCTAGTTTTTTAGTATTTTTTGATAATCTAAAAGGTTCATCAAAGATTACTACCTTATTAAAGTATATTAGATTTTTAAATTCTTTATCATTCCAAAAATTTTTAGCTAATTGAGAATCAATTTCTTTTTTAGCAACTACTCCAAAGCCATCAAAACATTGATATTTTTCTTTATCTGTAGTTCTAAAGAAAATAATATCTCCAGCTTCAATGGAGTTGTAGGTTCTTATATTACTTTTTCCATCTTTAAAACCCCAAACACCAGAACTATCATTTGTAAATTGAGATATTTTTATCCCATTAAAAGTAATTCTTTTTTTTATAGTATTATTATAATTTGTTTCTGAAATTTTGTTAGTGATAGGAATATAAAAGATTTTCATTTTAAACCTCCATAAATACAAAGTTATAATATATTACTCTTAGTATAAGATTAAAAAATAAGATTGTCAATAACTTTTATTTAAATGAAAAAGTAGGGAAGAATTTTCCCCACTCGTTATATAACCTCGCTACAAAAAGTACCAATATTTTCAATTTTATTAGTAAAGAAGTAAAAGATACTTACATTACATTGAGGGAGATTTAAAGAGAAATAGTGATCTCTCCAATAGAAGAAATCGAAATTATTTTGACTAGCCTCTCTTATAATCAAAGAGTCTGTGTTATCAATCTCTTGAAAAAGTTCCTCAAGAAGTTTATCAATATTACTATCTAATTTTAAGTTAAGTCCAGTAGTAGACTTACTTTTTTTATTTTTATGACAAGCCTTTTCGATACCGAAGATTTTAAATTTAAAGTCAAGGTATTTGATCCAGAAAATTATATCTTCTCTCTCCTCGTCACTATAATTTTTCTCTTTTTTAAGGAAAAGATTTTTTATATGCTGTTCAAAATTCCCCAGTATATTAGAATTACAATTTTTACAGCAAGGTAAACAAGAAAGGTGATAAGAATAAAGGTTGTCCTCTGGTGAGATGTAAAAAGATTTTTTCACATCATTTTCAAAAGACCACTTAGGGAAAAGATGTTCCCTAGTTATCCCCTTTTCCTCTCCACAGAAGATGCAAGTTTTTCCACTTGGATCAAAGGGCTTAGTATTTTCTTTAATAATCTTATGTAATTTTAAAATAGATTGATTCATAATTATCCTCATTAGATGTTTTCTTAAATTTTATAATATAATTTGAAAAAAATCAATATAATTCTATATTTAAAGTAAATATTTATATATTTTTTTAATTTAGATAAGGAAAAAATAGATGGTATAGAAAAAAGAGAAAAAAATTTATAAAAAGATAATTTATAGTAAATAATTTTGATAAAGAGATAGTGAAAAAAATTTTAAATAAAGAAATTATTAAAAATTGATTTTGCTAGAATAAAATGATATTATAGCAATATAAAAGAGATAAAAATTAAAAAATTAATTTTATTGAGAAAAGGGGGAACTATGTTATTTCTAATATCCTTAGGGGTTCTTTATTGGGCTTATAAAAATAAAGCTATTTTAGAGGAAAAAATAAAAAATCAATGTGGTGAAGAGGTAGATTTTAAACTTTATTCAAAGGAAAGTTTAATAAGACTTGGGGTTGCCTCAATTTTTGTTTGCTTTGGATTTGTAACGATAGGTGGCTCTTTAGTACTAAGTTGTTTTTTAATGGGGATAGTCTTTTTAATTTTACTTTATGAAATATTTTTGGCTTATAAAAAGACAAACTTTAAATATGGTACAATTGTATCTCTTATATATATAATTTTATTTTTTACATTTATTTCCTTTGAAATTACTGCATTTTCTTTCTTTATATTTGTAATAGCTTGGTTACTTGGCTTATTTTATTTATAGGAAAAAATTTTTCTAATGTTTTGTTAGAGTATAGGATAAGTTGAAAAAATTAGATATTAGATAAAATGATATAGAAATATTGTATTCTATTAATTTATATATGGGGAAAAATCTTCCCTATACTAAAATGTTTAAGAGTAGTAAAAAGCAGAAAAAAAGAAATAAAATTTTTTTAAATAAGAAAAAATTAAATTAAAGAAAAGAGATTAAAAAGGTGTTTTAACTAGTGGGGAAAAATCTTCCCTACAATATTTTATATTTTTCTTTGGGAAATTAAAAATATTTGATATAATAAATCTACCAAGGAACAAGGATTTTCTTGGAACTAAGTTGAGAGCTGAATTAACCCAGCTCTTTTTTCTTTACCTTTTTAGAGAGGTGCTTTTATAGCTAGATATTATTAAAAAAAGAATTATATTTAACTTTAAATTCTTATTTATCAAAGGAATAAAATTGATTATATAAAAGATAAAGTTTAAAAGAAAAAAAATTTATAAATTCTCCTTAAAATTAAAAGACTAAAAAAATAATTATAGATTCTTATTTATCAAAGGGATAAAATAAACTTGATTATATAAAAGGTAAAGTTTAAAAGGAAAAAACTTATAATCTCCCCTTAAAATTAAAAGACTAAAAAAATAATTATAGATTTTTATTTATTAAAGGAATAAAATTAAATTAATTATATAAAAAATAAAATTTAAATAGAAAGAATTTACCATAATTTACAAGGCTATAATAATTATAAAAAGGCTAATTTTTATAAAAGACTATTAATATAATCTCTATAATTATTTATTTTAAAATATATTGACTGTCAAAAAAGAAATTGCTATAATCTATAATAATTTTGGGCGTGAGGGGGTAAAAATGAAGAAAATTACAATTATATCTTTTATACTTGGGGCGGTGGCATTAGTATTCTTTTGTAGTAATAAGTTCTACATAGAAAACACAAGAAAAATGTCATTTTTAGATGGTGAAACAGTGGAAGAATATGTGATTGATAAAATTAAAGTAGGTGAAATATATGCTTTAAATAAGGATAATCCATATTTAGATAAGGTTTTATTGGAGAAATTGGACTTTGAATCATCTAGAATTG
>NZ_JARHZE010000047.1 GCF_029258315.1 Fusobacterium sp.
TAAGTTCCTTCAGAACCAAATACGTCAACTATTTTAGTTTTGTAGTAAGCTTTCATTTCATCTTTAGCTGGTCCTAAGTATTTTCTTAAGTCGAACTCTCCTGGTTTTTCAGCCATAGCTTTTCTTAATCCAGCTGTGAATGCTAATCTTCCGTCAGTATCAACGTTTATTTTAGCAACTGCTGATTTAGTAGCTTTTCTTAATTCAGAATCAGGGATTCCGATAGCGTCTTTTATTGTTCCACCATATTGTTTTATCATTTCAACATATTGTCCTGGAACTGCTGAAGATCCGTGTAATACGATAGGGAATCCTGGGATTCTTCTTTCGATTTCAGCTAATATGTCAAGTCTTAATTTAGGGTCATCACCTGGTTTGAATTTGTGAGCTCCGTGAGAAGTTCCGATAGCGATTGCTAAAGAGTCAACTCCTGATCCTTTTACGAAAGCTTCAACTTCATCAGGGTTAGTGTAGATATGAGATTCAGCCTTAACATCATCTTCAATTCCTGCTAAAACTCCTAATTCAGCTTCTACTGTTACATCTAAAGAGTGAGCATACTCAACAACTTTTTTAGCCTCAGCTACGTTTTCATCAAATGGAAGATGAGATCCGTCGATCATTACAGAAGAGAATCCTGCATCTATACATTTTTTAGCAACTTCAAAACTTGGTCCGTGATCTAAGTGTAAAGCTACTGGTATATCTGATCCAGAAAGTCTAGCATAGTCAACAACAGCTTTTGCTATCATTGGAACCATGTAAGATCCCATATATTCCATAGCTCCTTTAGAACATTGTAATATTACTGGTGAACCCATTTCAGCACAAGCTTCAACTATTGCTTTAGCTTGTTCCATGTTGTTAAAGTTGAAAGCTGGAACTGCATATCCACCTTCGTTTGCTTTTCTAAACATCTCTTTTGTGTTAGAAAGACCTAAGTCTTTATAATTGTAAGACATATTTATTCCTCCTTGTATTTTATCATTTTATTAATTTTATCAAATATTATTTATAAAAGCAATATTAATTCTCATCTAATTTTATAGATGTCAAAATATGCTTTAAAAATGCTTTAATTTTTAACCTTTTTTTAAATAATACAAATACTTCTGGTACAAGTTCTATTACACTTTCGATTATACTCTTATATCTACCCAATCTATTAAAAATTATATTATTACCATTAAATAACCAAGAAACCATAATAAAATTTATAATCTTTATAAAGTTTATAGAAAAATTAATTACAGCCTCTTTGGTTAAATATAGTCCAAAAATTTTAAATAATACCTCTCCCTCTTGTTGAGTGAAGACATACATCATAAATGTAAGCCCATAGATATATATTAAAATTCTAAGTTTTTTTATATCTTTTAATAAATTTTTATTTCTAAAAATATTTAGGCAGATAACCAATAAAAATATAAGCCCTAGTATTTTTAAATCACTGTTAAATATATTAAATAATATTAACAGTAAATAAAAACTATTTAACAACTGTTATACCTTTCATGTATGGTACTAGAGCCTCAGGTATTAAGAATGATCCATCTTCTTGTTGGTAGTTTTCCATTATAGCTACTAATGTTCTTCCTACTGCAAGTCCAGATCCATTTAATGTGTGAACGAATTCACTTTTGTTACTTCCGTTTGGTCTGTATTTAAGTCCCATTCTTCTAGCTTGGAAATCTTCACAGTTTGAACAAGAAGAGATTTCTCTATATTTGTTTTGAGATGGTACCCATACTTCTAAGTCATAAGTTTTAGCAGCACTAAATCCTATATCTCCAGTGCAAAGAGATATTACTCTGTATGGAAGTCCTAATCTTTGTAATACATCTTCAGCATTGTTTACCATTTTTTCTAATTCATCATAAGAAGTTTCTGGAGTAGCAAGTTTAACCATTTCTACTTTATTGAATTGGTGAAGTCTTATGATTCCTTTAACGTCTTTTCCATAAGATCCTGCTTCTCTTCTGAAACAAGGTGAATAAGCTGTATAGTATTTAGGTAATTCTTTTTCATCTAAGATTTCTTTTCTATGAATATTTGTCATAGTTATTTCTGAAGTTGAGATTAAGAACATATCATCATCTGTTCTATACATATCCTCTTCAAATTTTGGTAATTGTCCAGTTCCTTCACAGATTTCTCTGTTTACCATAAATGGAGTGATGTGCTCAGTATATCCGTGTTCATCAACGTGCATATCTAGCATAAAGTTGATTAAAGCTCTCTCAAGTCTTGATCCAAGTCCTCTATATAGAACGAATCTTGATCCTGATAATTTAGCTCCTCTTTCAAAGTCTAATATTCCTAAGTTTTCTCCGATTTCCCAGTGAGCTTTTGGTTGGAAGTCAAAAGTTCTAGGAGTTCCCCATCTTCTGATCTCAACGTTTTCATCTTCATCTTTTCCTATTGGAGTAGTTTCGTGATATTTGTTAGGAATTGTCATTTGGATATATTTTATTTTTTCATCAACTACTGATAATTTTTCATCAAGTTCTTTTATTTTAGCAGAAACTTCTCCCATCTCTTTTATAAGTTCAGATGCGTCTTCTTTAGCTTTTTTTAATCTAGCTATTTCCATAGACTCAACGTTTCTTTTGTTTTTAAGAGCTTCTACTTCTGATAATATCTCTCTTCTTTCCTCATCTAATTTTACGAACTCGTCTAATGTTAAATCACTATTTCTATTTCTTAACATTTCTTCAATAAGTTCTTTGTTCTCACGCATAAATTTTAAATCTAACATATTTCCTCCCTTTATACATACACCTTATTTAAGTTTTATTTTTCTACACAAAATCTTTTTATAGCCACATCTTTTATAGCTACTTCACATATGTTTAACAATGAGTTTGGCGACATATTTTCTATTACAAGATTAATCATATCACCTTTTCTCTCAAAAAATTTTATTCTTGGTTTAAGATCTTTTGTTTCAACCTTACCTTTTTTTTCTTTTACAAGTAAAATCTCATCTCTTGATAATAATTCGTATAATCTATCTAAGGAGGAGGCATCACCAGTTATCTCATACCTCATCTCTTTATACTCATCAGCAATGGAAGTTTTACCGTCAATGTCTATCACCTTTGTGAACTCAAATCCTAAAACGCTTTTACTGTTAAGTTTTTCCATTAACTCAGCATTTGTCATATCCTCTCTAAGTTCTATATCCATAGGTTCATTAAATGCCTCTGTCCCTAAAGATATAGGATTTCCTAGTGAGATCTTTGGTCTTGGGTGAAAACCTTGAGAATATTTTATCGGTACTCCAGCCCTTCTTAGAAGTCTGTCCATTACTCTTAAAAGATCAAGATGAGAAATATATTTCATATCATCATACTTATTAAAAAATAATCTCTTTTTCATAGGCCTCTCTCTTTCTTTTTTTAAATCTTGATTTTTATATTGTACCACGAATTGACAATTTATTAAATACTTATATTCAAATTTTTTGTATTTTATTGATTATAAGCTAGTTTTTAACCAAATTATAACAAAAAGATATTCCTACTCTATTAAAAAACTATATTTTTTACTATTTTTCCATATACTTTTTTCTTTTATATTCTTTCTATAATAACCTCTCTTTTTATAACTCTATTGCCATAATCTTATTTTTTATATTTTTATTTCCTCTACTTATGGGGAAGATTTTTCCCCACAATTTAACACAAATAAAAATGGGAGCTTAACGCTCCCAAATATTATTTATTTAATTTTTTTAAAGTTTTTTATACAAAGATTTAAAATCTTTTGACTTTTAATCTTTTTAAACTTCCATTTCTTAAAACCTCGCAGACTAAGTCCTCTCCCTTAGAAAAAAATCCAATCTCTTCCAAAGTAAAATAATTTATTACTTTTCTTTTTCCAACATTTCTTATTATATCCCCTCTTAAAAATCCATCTTTATAGGCTTGACTTCCTCTTGCTACCGAGGTTATCACAACTCCTTCAGATATATTTTTATCTATTTTAAAATTTTTTCTAACATCTTCTATATCTTCTATGTTCATTCCATAGCCTATCTCTTCATCACTTAACTTTTTCAAAAACACACTTTCATATTGATAAAGATATATTGTTTTTATCACTGGTACATATTGAGTTGAGCTAACCAATTGGCTACCACTATAATATACATTTCCAACATTTGGATTATATGCTATTCCGTGGGTATAAACATTGGTATAAACTGGTATTCCCTCTACTGTTTGATAGCTATGCTCCCCTAGATATTTTTTAGAATACACCACAAGATTAGCACCTATCTCCTTAGCAAAATTTTCTATTTTCTTTTCTGAAATATCCTCACTTCTAAACACAGAGTATCCCAAACCACCATACCCATCCTTAAAAGCCTCGTCTAAAAACTCCTCAACACTTAAACCTTTTAAAACTGTTTCTACCCTTTTTATATCTATCTCCCCTGTTTTTTCCAAAGGTTTTTCTTGATAGATTTTCCAGCTTTCATAGTTTTTCTTATATGGATTACCTGTGCACCCTGTTATAATACATATTATTAAAAGAAATAAAATCCTCTTCATAATCTCACTCCTTCTTTACCTTTTTATGATTATACTCTATATTCCATATAAAATCAATAATCTTATTATTCAACTATTAAACTTACAACTTTTCCTTCTGTTACATCTATAAGTCCTTTATCTGTTATTTTTAGCTCTGGAGAAACTGGTAACGATAAAGTACACAGAGACATTATAGGATTATAATGTTTATAACCTAATTCTTTCATATTTTTTCTTAAAATTTCAATTTCTTTTCCCAATTCTTTGACACTCTTTTCTGATAAAATACCAGCTACTTTTAAACTAACCTCATTCATAATATTTTTTCCTTGAACACAACAAATACCACCTTGTAGTTCAATAATTCTATTTACAGCTATTACCATATCTTCTGCATTTTTTCCTATTACCATAAGATTATGATGATCATGAGCATAAGTTGTTGCTACTGCTCCTTTTTTTATACAATCTCCTGTCACTAATCCAAAACCAATATTTCTATTTTTTCCATGCCTTTCAAAAACTGCTATAAGCATATAAGGTGAATTTTCCCAATCTAAATATCCATCTTTAACATTTATTGATTTTATTAATTTTTTAGTTCTTGTACTACCATCACTTACTTCAATAACTCTACAATTTACTTTTTCTTTCTTTTTATCTACTTTTATTTTAAATATATCTTCATTTATTTTTTCTAAATGAATACTTTTATAAAATTTATTTGGAAATTTATAGTCTGTTGGTATATATTCTTTTTCTCTTTCACTATTATAAACTTCTTTTCCATTTATAAAAGTTTTATTTATGTTTAACTCTTGAAGATTATCTAATAAAATAAAATCTGCTTTTTTTCCTGGAGCAATAGCTCCCCTATCTTTCATATTCATTCTTCTTGCTGGAGTATATGTTCCACAATAAATAGCTTTTTCTATATTCATTCCCATTTTTATTGCTTTCTTTATAACAGCATTAAGATGTCCTTCATATAAAAAAGTATCTGCCATAGTATCGTCAGTTACAAAACAAAAATGTTCATATAAGTCATTTTTATCAATATAATCTAATAATTCATCAGATAAAGATTTATTCTGTAGTTCCATAAACATTCCATTTTCAAATCTTTGTTTAAATTCTTCTAAAGTATGTTCTGTATGATCTCCATCTATTCCTAAATATAAAAATTGTGCTAATTCTAAATCTAATAGTTTTGGACAATGTCCCTCTATCGCATAATGAGGTTTATTTTCTTTTACATATTCAATGAATTTACAAATATCAAGAGTATTATCTTTTATAACTTTTCTATAATTCATAATTTCGCCAATACAAATAACTCTTTGATTTTCTGCTATTTTTTTCATTTTTTCTAAATCAAGAATGGCTCCTGTTGTCTCTAACTCTTCTGAAGTCGAAGGAACACTACTTGGTACACCATAAAATACAGAGGTATTTATACTATCCTCTGCTTTTATCATAGCTTCTATTCCCTCTTCTCCAAATACATTTGCTATTTCATGAGGTTCTGCCACTATTGTAGTCACTCCATTTTTAGATAAGTGGTGACAAAAAGGAACAGGAGTCATCATTGAACTTTCAATGTGCATATGTATATCTATAAATCCAGGTATCATAAATCTATTATTTCCATCTACCACATTTTCTGAAGTAAATTCTTCAAATTTACTATTATCTATATATAAAAATTTTCCATCTAGTATAGCAACATTTCCATCTCTAAATTTTTTTAAATACGAATTAAAAACTTTTACATTCTTAATTAATAAATCTACTTTCATTCTCCCCCCAAATTACAATGTTAATGTATAAAAGTAATAGCAAAGAATAGCTGCAAATGGATACATTGTTTTTGGTATTTCCTTATATTTTCCATTTGCTAATTTTAATATTACATAAACTATAATAGCTGCTGATATTCCATTCGCAACATTATTTGTAAATATTGTTAAAGCTACCGATAAAAAAGCTGGTATGCATTCTGTTTGATCGTCATAATTTATATTTCTCATTCCACCTAACATTTTTACTCCCATTAATATCAAAGTTGGAGCAGTTGCAGCTGAAGGTATCATTAAAGCTAACGGAGTTATAAGAAACATTAATAAAAACATAATAGAAGTTGATACTGCTGTTAATCCTGTTTTTCCACCAGCTTCTACTCCAGATGCAGACTCTAAATAAGTAGTCATACAAGGCATACAAAATAAACTTCCTGCTACTGTTGAAATTGAATCTACATAAAAACATTTTTCAATACCTGGTAAATTTCCATCTTTATCTAGAAGTCCTGCCTTAGCTCCTACTCCTATAACAGTTCCAAAAGTTGAGAAAAAATCAGGAATAAATAAAGCAAATAAAAATGGCACATATTTTATATTTAAAGCTCCCATAATATCTATATTAAATATCATATCTGTTGGATTTCCTGGTAATTGAAATAATGTAGTTGGTAATTTTGTAACACCTAATGGAATTCCTATAGCTGTAGTTAAAAGAATTGCTAAAATTACTCCTCCCTTTATTCTTTTAATTTCAAAAATAAGTAAAATAATTAGACCTATAACAGTTAAAATAGCTGCTGGACTTGTAAGATCTCCAAAAGCAAGAACATTTTTTTTAGCATTAGCTACAATAATTCCAGCATTTCTAAATCCTAATAATGCAATAAAAAGTCCTATTCCTGCACTAATAGATATTTTTATACTTAAGGGTATTAATTTTACTATTATATCTCTTAACCCTATAAAAGAAATGATAACAAAAAGAATTCCTTCCCAAAATATAACTCCTGTTGCAACTGCTGGAGATATTCCTTCTCCATTTAACATTGATACTGCAAAAACAGCTACACTCCCAAGTCCTGGTCCTAACACAAATGGTCTATTTGTTACAATTCCCATAGCTGTTGAAGTTAAAGCACATAAAATAATAACCATTGTTAAAACTCCTGATTTTCCAAAACCAGCCTTTTCCATAATTGATGGAACTGTTGCCAAAACATAAGCCATTGTAGCAAATGTTGTTATTCCAGCTAAAATTTCTGTTTTAACATCAGTACCACTTTCTCTTAATTTAAATTGTTTTTCTAAAAAACCCATTTCTAAAACTCCTCCTAAAATATTATTCCGAATATTATATCACAAGTTGTTTTAATTGTGAATCTTTTAATATCAATATTTTTTATAATATTAAAGTAAAATTTTCTCTCTTTTTCATTCTTATGGGGAAGATTTTTCCCCACAATTTAACATAAATAAAAATGGGAGCTTAACGCTCCCAAATATTATTTATTTAATTTTTCTAACTCTTTCTCTAAAGTTTTTATTCTCTTTAAAAGTTCAGGTAATTTTTTAAGACTTGCTTTTACCTTCATATCATCTTTTAAAGGTAATAATGGATAACCACCTAAAACTTGATTTTCCTCTTTTATAGTTCCTGTTATACCACCTTTAGCAGCCACAGTTGTACCACTAGCTATCTTAATATGTCCAGCTACACCAACCTGTCCACCGAAAGTAACATTATCTCCAACCTCAGTACTTCCAGCTATTCCCACTTGAGAGGCAGCCAAGAAGTTTTTACCTAGCACAACATTATGAGCTATTTGGATAAGGTTATCAAGTTTAGCATATCTTTTAATTACAGTGTTTCCGATAGCTCCTCTATCAACAGTTGTATTAGCACCTATCTCAACATCATCTTCTATAATAACTTTTCCAATTTGCTCAATCTTGATATTATTTCCATTTACCTTAACAAAACCATATCCATCTCCACCGATCACAACACCTGGTTGAAGGATAACTCTGTCCCCTATCTCACAAAACTCTCTAATAGTTACATTTGGATAGATTATACAGTCCTTACCAATCTTTACCCCCTCACAAATAGTTACATTTGGATAAATTTTAGTATTATCTCCTATCTCAACATCGTGTCCCACATAAGTATGTGGAGCGATTTCAACATTTTCTCCTATCTTTGCAGAGTCCTCGATAGGTTTTTCCATCTTCTTAGTTTTTCTTTTAAAGAAATTAAGAAGTAATGGCATTAACTTTCTAGGATCTTGATTTGCTAAAAGGTAAGTTTTCCCAATTTCAGGAAGTTCTATATTAGGCACTATAACTACTTTTGCCTTTGTTTCATTTAATTTGTGTAAAAATTTTTCATCAGATGCGAATGTTAGCTCCTCTTCCTCAGCTTGAAAAAAAGGGGCAAGACCTTTTACTAAAAGATTTTTGTCCCCTTTTATTTCACAACCAAGAAGATTAGCAACATCGGATATTTTATATTCCATTGCTAATCCTCCCTCTATTATTTAGATTTTTCCATTTCAGCTAAAACTTTTGATGTAATATCTACTCCACCGAATTTAACTGCTCCAGCCTCTAATACATAGTCAGCTTTTTCGCTCTTAGCTACTTTGTCGATAGCGTTTTGCATTACTTTTTCTATTTCAGCCATTCTTGCAGCTCTCTCTTTGTTAAGTTTGATTTGAGAATCTTTAACAAATTTTTCTAATAATTTTATTTTATCTTCGAAAGCTTTTTTCTCTTTATCAGTTACTTTAGCACCTTTTGCTTTTAATTCAAGTTCCATTTTTTGAAGTTCAACTTGTTTTTGTTTTAAAGTGTTGTCTAAAGCTGAAGTTTGTTTTCTTATATTTTCATCCATAGCTTTAGTTTTAGAATATTTATAGAATAATTCTTGAGTATTAACTACTCCCACTTTTGTTGCTAATGCTTGAACTGACATTGTTGCTACTAATGCCATTAATGCTAATTTTTTCATTTGTTACCTCC
>NZ_JARHZE010000118.1 GCF_029258315.1 Fusobacterium sp.
AAAAAAGTTTTTAATATTTTTTTCATAAAGAATAGAATTTTTAGTTTTCAATTTACATTTTCCACTTGTTATTAAATTTAATATTTTTTCAAAATTAACTTTTTCAGGAATAAAACTAATTTCATAACTATCTTTTTTAATTTCTTTAATCTCTTTAATACCTATATCAGATGCAAGAATTTTAATTTTTAAGTTTTCAAAAAGAATTGAAACCTCTCTAGGAGGATTTCCAAATCTATCTTTGATCTCTTCAAAAAGTTCTTCTATTTCTTTAACAGTTTTTATATCCATAGCTCTTTTATAAATATTTATTTTTTCAAACTCTTCAATATATTCTTTAGGAATATATCCATTTTCTAAAAATTCTAAAGAGATTTCAGATTTTTCAGAATATTCTCCTTTTTGTCTTTCAATCTCCTCTTGTAAAAGTTTTAGATAAAGATTGTATCCGAAAGTTTCAAGAGCTCCATGTTGTTTATCTCCTAAAATTTCTCCAGCTCCTCTGATATTCATATCTTCTAGTGAAAGATTAAATCCTCCACCTAATCCTTTTAGATTTTCAATACTTTCTTTTCTAAGAGTTGTTTTTTTATTATACTTTCTATCAACATCATTTATCAAATAACAAAAAGCTTTTCTTTTTCCCCTACCAACTCTACCACGAAGTTGGTATATTTGAGAAAGTCCAAGTTTTTCTAAGCCCTCTATGATTATTGTATTGGCATTTTCTATATCAATACCATTTTCAACAATTGTCGTAGTTAAAAGAACATCAATATCCCCATTTTCAAATTCGTGTATGACCTCTTTTATATTTTGAGGTGACATTCTTCCGTGAATGTATTTTACTTTTATGTATGGGGGTAAAATTTTCTTTAAATAATTTTCTTTATATTCCATAGAATAAACTGAATTATAAACATAGAAAACCTGTCCTTCTCTTCCTACCTCTTTCATTATGGCATTTTTAATATTTTCATCAGTATTATCAATAAAAATATTTTCAATAGGAAGACGATTTACAGGCGGAGTTTTTATAACAGAGATATCTCTTATTCCAAGAAGAGCCAAGTTTAAAGTTCTTGGAATAGGTGTAGCAGTCAGAGTTAGAAGATCAACATTTTCTTTTAAAGTTTTTAATTTTTCTTTAGCCTTTACTCCAAACTTTTGCTCTTCATCAACAATTACAAGTCCAAGATTATTAAAACTTACATCATTAGAAAGAAGTCTATGGGTACCGATAACAATATCAATACCACCAGTTACCATTTTTTTTAAAGTTTCCTCTTGCTCTTTATGAGTTTTTATTCTACTAAGTAGAGATATATTTATTGGATAATTTTGAAATCTCTCCTTAAATCTTTCATAGTGTTGATCAGCTAAAACAGTAGTAGGTGTAAGTATAAGAACTTGTTTATTATCGGTTACGGCTTTAAAAGCAGCTCTCATAGCAACTTCAGTTTTTCCAAATCCTACATCTCCACAGATAATTCTATCCATAACCCTTGGAGATTCCATATCCAATTTTACCATTCTTATGGCTTCAAGTTGATCCTTAGTTTCTGTGTATGGGAATCCTTCCTCAAATTCTTCTTGCCAAACAGTATCTTTAGAGAATGAATATCCAAGATTTCCCTGTCTTCTTGCTTGGATTTTTATTAATTCCTTAGCAAAAAGTTTCATTTCCTCCTCAAGTTTCTCTCTTTTTTTCTTAAAACCTCTTCTACCAAGATTATAAATCTCTGGGGTTGTCCCCATATCATAAAGATATTTTTCAATTCTATTTAAATTTTCAGTTGGAACAAAGAGTTTATCCTCTCCAGCATATTGAATTTTTAAATAATCTTTTCCAGAGATTGTTTCTATCCCAAGGTACAGACCAACTCCAAAATTTTCGTGGATAATATAATCTCCCTCTCTTATTTGAGAGATATCATTATATCTAACCCCCTTATTATTATTCGTTTCTTTTTTTACTCTGATTCCTTTAATCTCTCGATCAGTAAGAACCAAGGTATCTTCATAATTGAATCCCTCATAGTGAGGATATTTTTTTATAGTTATATTTTTACAATCCTTAAAAATTTCATCATATCTTTTTTTCTCTTCTGATAAAATTAAAATTTTCTGATTTTTACTCTCTTTTTTTATAACCTCTAAATCTTCATATTTTTTTATTTTGTCAAAATCAAATCTTTTACTCTCTACAATTTGAAAGTCAGAAGTATTATTAAATAAATTTCTATATAGATTTTCTTTTTCTCTATCTTTTAAAATATATTCTTCCAATTTATATTTTAAGATTTCTGTATTTTCTAAATACTTCTCTTTAATATTTTCAGAAAATTTATTTAAAATATCAAAAAATGAAAAATCTTTATATTTAGATTTATTGATATATAATAAAATATTTTTTTTAGTATTTATACTTTTTTGGGAGTAGCTATCAAATTCAGAAATTCTATCAATTTCATCTCCAAAAAATTCAATTCTTATGGGGTTTTCCATATTTAAAGGGAAGATATCTAAAATATCTCCTCTTATAGAGTATTCCATCTTATTTTCAATAATATAGTTTTTTGAATAACCACTTTCGATTAATTTATTTTCAATCTCTTTTATACTAAATTCTTTTCCTACTTCAAATGAAAGAATATCTCCATTTAGTGTATAGTTTCCTAAGATACCTTGGAGAGAGATAAGAATAATAAAATTTTTATTATTCTTTAAGATTTCCAAAAGATTATAATTTTTGTTATAAATATCAAATTCGTCATAAAAATCATCAATCATAAGAATGGGATATTTATAAAAATCTTTTAGAGTATAATAATAATCTTCAATATTTTTATTTGATGAGGCTAAGAAAATTATTCCACCTTTTTTTTGAGATAAAAAAAATGGCACAGAGCCTCTATATAAATTATCTATTTTTAAATTTTTAAAATCCATATTTATTACCTCATAATATTTTATAAAAATATTATACCACAAAATAATATTAGAAAATTTAATTTAAATAAAAAATATCAACTTAGCAAAGCTAAGTTGATATTTATAAAAAGGGATTGGGAGGCTTATTTTTTTATGCAAAGAACATGATAAACTCCATCTATAACTTCTGTTCCTTCTGTTTCATGTTCAAAGCCTGGGAATGCTTTATCCCATAAAGATAAAGCTTCAAGATATTTGATTTGAGGACTGCTCTTATCTCCAAAATTTTCACCTGACATCAACATAGGTATTCCAGGTGGATAAGGGATAATAGAGTTTGCTGCCACTCTATTTATAAGTTTATGAGCTGGAACAAGTTCAACATCATTACTTACAATTTTATTATATGCTTCTCTAGGAGTCATTTCTATTTTAGGAAGATTAGAGTATGCCTCATTTAAAACTTTTCCTAAATTATGTTCTCTTAAATATTCAAACATTTTATCTCCTAGATCTTTAATTCCTATATTTTTATAGATCTCTTTATTATTTTCTAAAAGTTCTGGTAAAATTTCAGAAACTGCAGTATTTTTATCATAATGTTTTTTAAACTCAGATAGGACAGTTACAAGAGTACCCCATTTTCCTTTTGTTACCCCCATTGAGAATAGGAACATCAATTGGAAATCAGTAGTTCTTGTAGGAACTATTCCATATTTATTAAGGTATGCTGAAACCAAAGCAGCAGGTACACCTTTTTCTAAAAGATTTCCGTCATCTCCCATTCCAGGAGTAAGAATACTAACTTTTATAGGATCAAGCATACACCAATCTTCTGGTAAATTTTTAAATCCGTGCCAAGAGTCATTAGGATGCATTATCCAGAAATCTTGATCTTTAGAAAGTAATTCTGTTTTAGCCTCATAGAATGGTATAGTTTCTTTAGAAGTTTTATCAAAATATGTTTCAGCATTCCAAGGTTTAAAGAACCAATCATTATTATTTTGGTATTGAGAATATAATTTACCAATAACTTTACGGAATTCAGTAGCCTCTTCAACAACTTCATTCATTAGAGAAACACCAGATTCTCCTTCCATCATAGCAGCAGCTATATCATTTGAAACAGCTATTGCATAAAGAGGAGAGGTAGTTGCGTGCATCATATAAGCTTGGTTAAATCTATTTTCATCTATAACTTTTTTACCATATCTTACGTGGATGAAAGAACCTTGAGAAAGAGCATTCAAAAGTTTGTGTGTTGAATGAGTTGCGAAAATAGTAGGACCTTTATTTTCTTTTGAAGGCTCTCCTCTCATAGCAAAATGATTTTTATAGATATCATTAAATCTAGCAT
>NZ_JARHZE010000026.1 GCF_029258315.1 Fusobacterium sp.
CAAATACAAGTGCTGGTAGAGTTCAATCTGTTGCTTTGAAATTAATTTGTGAATTGGAAGATGAAATAAAAGCATTTATACCAGAAAAATATTGGGATATCAATGGTGAGTTTCAAGATAAAATAAACTTAGCTCTATATAAAGTTGATGGGAAAAAGATAGATAAATTAAAAGATGAAAAAGTTGTAGAAAAAATAAAAACTTTAAAAGGTGAAGAGTTTTTAGTGGATGGTGCAAAGGTTAGTAAAAAAACTAAAAATCCACCATTACCATTAAAAACAAGTACATTACAACAACTTTCATCTTCATATTTAGGATTTTCAGCTACAAAAACAATGAAGGTTGCTCAAGGACTTTATGAAGGAATTAACATTAATGGAACTCATAAAGGGCTTATAACTTATATGAGAACAGACTCTGTAAGAATTTCAGAAGAGGCTGTGGAAATGGCAAAAGAATATATTCTTGAGAATTACGGAAAAGAGTATGTTGGTTCAGGTATAAAAAAATCAAGTAAAAAACAGGAAAATATCCAAGATGCCCATGAAGGTATAAGACCAACAGATGTTAACTATACACCAGAATACCTTTCAAAATTTTTAGATAAAGATCAATTAAAATTATATACACTTATTTGGGAAAGATTTTTAATCTCTCAATTAGCTCCGATGAAGTATGAACAATTTGAACTTCTTTGTTCAAAAGAAGGGGTACAATTTAGAGGGGTTTTAAATAAAATTCTTTTTGATGGATATTATAAATTATTCAAAGATGAAGAGGATATTCCATTAGGAGATTTCCCAAGCATAAAAGAAGATGATTTATTAAAACTTATGAAACTTAATATAAAAGAGGATTATACTAAACCACCTGCAAGATTAACTGAATCATCATTGATTAAAAAATTAGAGTCAGATGGAATAGGTAGACCTTCAACATATGCATCTATTATCAACACTTTAAAAGATAGAGAATATGTAACTCTAAAAGGAAAAAGTTTCATACCAACTGAATTAGGTTACCAGGTAAAAGAAGTTTTAAATGAAAATTTCAGAAACTTTATGAATGTAAAATTTACTGCTGATATGGAAAATAAGCTTGATGATATTGCAGAGGGAAAAGAAAAGTGGCAGGAGATTTTAAAGAAATTCTATGATGAATTGGCAAAATATATTTCTGAATACAAAAAAATAGTTGATGAAGATGAAAATAAAATAATAGTTTCAGATATGCCTTGTCCTTGTGGTGGGGGATATATGATAATGAAAAATGGAAGATTTGGAAGATACTTAGCTTGCTCAAAAGATGAGTGTAAACAAAATATCTCTCTTCGTGGAATAGATATTCCTATGGAGGATATAAAAGCTGGTAAGATATTTGTAAAAGATATAGTTGAACAAAAAATAGCTGAAAAAAAAGGAAAGATGACAGATGTGGTTGCTGAAAATGGAGCTAAGATGTTATTGAAATTTGGAAGATTTGGAAGTTATTTAGAGAGTGAAAACTATACAGAGGATAATATAAGAACACCTCTTCCTAGTGAAATAAAAAAAGCCTTAGCTTTAAATGAAATTCCAGAAGAAGATGGAATTGTAAGATTAAATCTAAGATTAAAAGCTATAAAAGATGAAGAGAATTCTATACTTTCAAAAGCTGGAGTCTGTGAAAAATGTGGACGTCCATTTAGAATTGGAAAAGGAAGATGGGGAAAATATCTAGCTTGTACAGGTTATCCAGAGTGTAAAAATATAAAAAATCTTGATAAAGATGGAAATATTATAGAGAAAAAAGAAAAAGAAGAACCAAAGAAAAAGAAAAAATAGGAAAAGAGAGAGGTCAAAAGACTTCTCTCTTTTTGTGTATATTATAAAAAGTATGGGGTTGTTAAATTTTATTTACAACAGGAGATTTTTTTAGCTGTAAAAGAACTTTTGCACTTTCTATCACAAGCATTAAAGCAAGTCCAAAAATAAAGAAAATAACAATAGATTGTAAACCGTGGACAGCAAGACTACCTTTTCCAGTTGCTAGTAAAATTACATTTGTTTTAAAAGAAATTAGTAGAGAACTCATAGTGGCACAGATCATAAAAATCATAGGAATAAATAACATTTTATTATTTCTACCAGTTTTTGCTAACCAAACAGAAACTCCTAAAAAACAAGGGACAGCAACCAATTGGTTACAAGCACCAAAGATTGGCCAAATATTTTTATATCCACCAAGACAAAGGATACCACCTAAAAATACAGTTACAAGGGTAGCAACATACATATTACTGAAAGATTTTGAAATTCCCTTATTTTCTTCTGAATTTTTAGAAGTAAATAATTCTTGGAATAAAAATCTTCCAAGTCTTGTAGCTGTATCAAGAGATGTTAAGGCAAAAGCTGAGAAAGCTAAAGAGATAACAGTAAATGTTGTCTTAACTGCTACATCTCCAAATCCCATAGCTCCAAAAAATCCTGAAACACCAGTGGCAAAAACAACAGCAGGAGATCCTGAAGGCATTTCACCATTTTTAAATAAAACTCCAACTGTGATTAAAGCAATAACAGCTAAAACACATTCAATCAACATAGATCCATACCCGATTAATTTTGCATCTTTTTCATTATTAAGTTGTTTTGATGTTGTCCCAGATCCAATAAGTGAATGGAAACCAGAGATAGCACCACAAGCAACTGTAATAAAAAGATAAGGGAAAACAAACTGTCCATTAAAACTATTTTTCATTCCTGTAAAACTAGGAAGATTGATAGTTGGATTTGTAAAGACAATACCAATGAAGGCTGCTAAAATCATAAAATATAAAAGGAAACTATTTAAATAATCTCTTGGTTGTAATAAAATCCAAACAGGAGTAACTGAAGCAATAATGATATAGACAAATACAAAACCAAGCCAGAAATTTTTACTTAAATAGATAGGAAATTTTAATCCTAAATAGATACAGGCCATTAATAATCCAACCCCAACAATAGAAGAAACAATTAAAGGAGCATTTTTTCTATAAACCAAGAAACCAAATCCAATAGCTAAAGGAATAAATAAAACAGAGGCTGTTGCCACAGAGCCATTAGCTTGAATATAAGTTTTTGTACCATCAGCTCCAACTGTATATCCTTGGAAAGTACTTGCTACAATATCAGCAAAAGCTGCAATAACAAGTAAGATTACTAGCCAAGCAAAAGTTGTAAATAAAACTTTGCATCTATGTCCAATATATTCTTCGATAACTTCTCCCAAAGTTTTTCCGTTGTGTTTAATAGAAACAATGATAGATGAAAAGTCTTGAACTCCACCAAAGAATATTCCACCAATTACAATCCATAAAAATACAGGCAACCAACCAAAAACAGCTGCTTGGATAGGTCCAGTGATAGGTCCTGCTCCAGCAATTGAAGCAAAATGATGTCCTAAAAGAATAGGAGATTTTGCAGGAACATAATCAACCCCGTCATTCATAGTATGGGCTGGTGTAACTTGATTGGGATCAACTCCCCACTGTTTTGCTAACCACGAACCATAAGTGGTATAAGCTACTAAAAATGCAAAAATAGATAAAAGTAAAAGCATTAAACTACTCATAAATTTCCTCCTCATTAAAATTTAAAATATTTTCAAAAATGTTTTTTATATCTCTACTGGATTTATTACAAAAGATTTTATTTTTTTCCAAATCAACAACTAATAGTTTTGTTGAAAAAAATCCTCTTATAGAAAAAAGATAAGTTTTTTCAAAGTTAAATTTTTCTATTTTCTTTTCTAAATTTTTATTTATTTCTGATGAAGTTATAAAAATAAAAGTGATATATGAGTTCATATGATTTTTTTCAGGATATTTTTTATTATTTCTTACAAACTTTTTTTCTAATTTTTCTTTTAATAAATTTTCATAGAAAATTAAATTTTCTTCATTAAATTTATCTATTTCTATAAAAAATATATGCTCAAAGGAATTTACTTCCCAAAGATTAACCTCTTTGACAAGTATATATTTTTCAGCCTTCGAATTAAAATATCCATAGGCGGAAAAAGTTAAATCTTCATAGTTATAATTTTTAAAAATATCAAAAGAACTACTATAAGTTTTAAGAATTTTATCCAAATAAAATTTACTATTCATAAATCACTCTCTTTCTAAAAATTTATTTTAACTCTCTTGTCCAATTATGAGTATCTTTTAAATTTCCCCATTGAACTCCTGTTAAAGTATCGTATAATTTTTGAGTTAAACTTCCTGTTTTAAAATTATTTATTGTAACTGTTTCCCCTTTATAAAAAAGTTCACCAACAGGAGAAATTACAGCGGCAGTACCAGTTCCAAAGGCCTCTTGTAAACTTCCATTTCTTCCAGCTTCCATTAAAAAATCAATAGAGAAATGTTCTTCATGAACTTTATATCCCCATTCTCTTAAAAGAGTAAGGCAAGAATCTCTAGTAACTCCTGGAAGAACAGTACCGTCAATAGGAGAGGTATAAATTTCATTATCTACCATAAACATAACATTCATAGTTCCAACCTCTTCAACATATTTATGTTCAACTCCATCAAGCCATAAAACTTGAGTATATCCTTTTTGTTGGGCATTATATTGGGCAAGGATACTAGCAGCATAATTTCCACCACATTTAGTAAATCCTGTTCCACCTTTTGAGGCTCTTACGAGTTCCTCTTCAACATAAATTTTTACAGGACTCACACCTTCTGGATAATAATTTCCAACAGGGGAAAGGATTATAGCAAAAAGATAATTACTAGCAGGATGAACTCCCACAGTAGCCTCAGTTGAAAACATAAATGGACGAATGTATAGTGAAGTTCCCGGAGCTGTTGGGATCCAATCTTTTTCATATTCAACCAATTTTTCAATGGCCTCAACAAACATATCAACAGGAAGTTGTTCCATACAAAGCCTTGCACAAGAGTTTTGCATTCTTTTTCCATTCATCTCAGGACGGAATAAAAGAACTTTACCCTCTTTTGTTTTATATGCTTTCAATCCTTCAAAAACCTCTTGAGCATAGTGTAAAACAAAGGAAGCTGGATTGAGAGAAAGAGGTCCAAAAGGGACTATTCTAGCGTCGTGCCAACCTTTTTCTTTTGAAAAGTCCATTAAAAACATATGATCTGTGTAATATTTTCCAAAACCTAAATTATCTTGATTTGGTTTCTCTTTCAAATTTTTACTTCTTTCTACTCTGATTTCCATATTAAATCCTCCTTAAATAATAAAAAAATATATAAAAAAAACAGTCTTAGTTAAGACTGTTCTTTGATAACAATTTATTTTTCTAAATAGTGTCTAATTTTATTGAGCTATAATTTTAAAATTATTAAACCACTCTTTATTAAAAAATTTGTATATTGAAAAATCACTCTTAACATTTATTTGGCGTACTATAAAAAATCTGATAATTATTGATATCAGTAATATTATAGATATGACAAATATTATGCTAAGTAATCTAAACATACAAATCTCCTTTTTCAAAATTTTATTTGCTAAAGTATAAAACATTTTTTCAAAAAAATCAAGTTTTTTTTGAAAAAAATTATTTTTTTAATACTTAATTACTAAAAATTAAGAATTTTTTTGATGAAATTAAATATTTTCAATAGAAATTTTTTTATCTGTATAATAAATATTTCCATTTTCTAATTTTAATTGCACTGGATATATTTCAACTCCATTTTTATAAGCTTTATAAAAAGTTTCAAAAAATAGTTTATCTGTCTCATAATTTGGGATAAAACTATTGGAATCTCTAAAGACTAAAAGAAGTACACAGGCACGTTCACCAGTTTTTTTTATTTCCATAAGTGTGTTGAGATGCTTTGTTGCTCTTTCAGAAGGAGCATCTGGAAATATAGCTTTTTTATTAACGGAAAGAGAAACACCCTTTACCTCTACCCAAATTTTTTGTCCATCTTTTTCAATCATATAATCAAGACGGCTATGTCCATTTTTAACTTCAGCTTTTACTAAATCTACTTTTCCAAATGGAGAAATTTCGGGATCTTTTAGAATATTTTCAGAAATATATCTATGAAAAGATGAGTTTAATAAAATCTCTTCTCCATCTTCAGCTAGAGCACTTATTAAATCCCACTCAGTTTTTCTTTTACTCATATCTTTAGCTTTTCTTAAAAAAATTGTATTTTCGGGATAAAGAAG
>NZ_JARHZE010000048.1 GCF_029258315.1 Fusobacterium sp.
AAAAAAAAGACCTAAACAATTTTAGTTTAGGTCTCAATTTCATTTATTACTATCTAGCATATTCTGTTGCTCTAGTTTCTCTTAAAATAGTTACTTTTATTTGTCCTGGATACTGCATTGTATCTTCTATTTTCTTAGCCATATCTCTAGCCATAATTATAGCTTCATCATCTGATATTGTTTCAGGATTTACAACTATTCTCATTTCTCTTCCAGCTTGAATTGCATAAGATGATTCTACACCTTTAAATGAATTAGCTATTTCTTCAAGAGATGCCAATCTCTTTAAGTAAGCTGATAATGTTTCTCTTCTTGATCCTGGTCTTGAAGCTGATACAGCATCAGCGGCTTGTACTAGTACAGCCTCAACTGTCTTTTTATCCACTTCGTTATGGTGTCCCATAACAGCATTTATAACATCTTCTTTCTCTCCAAATTTTCTCAAAAATTCTCCACCTATGATAGCGTGAGAAGATTCAGTTTCGTGATCAAGAACCTTACCTATATCATGTAATAGTCCTCCTCTCTTTGCAAGTTTAACATTGCAACCTAACTCTGCAGCTAAAACTCCACAAAGTTTTGCTACTTCTATTGAGTGAACTAAAACATTCTGTCCATAGCTTGTTCTGTATTTTAATTTTCCTAAAGTTTTTACAACTTCTGGATGAAGACCTTGTATTCCAACTTCTAGTAGAGCTTGTTCTCCTGCATCTATTACATCTTTTTCTATCTCTTTTCTAGCTTTATTTACAAGTTCTTCTATTTTACCCGGATGAATTCTTCCATCTGATATTAATTTATCAATTGCTCTTCTAGCTATCTCTCTCTTAACTCCATCATAGCTTGATAAAACAACTGCTTCTGGAGTATCGTCTATAATTACATCAACACCTGTTAAAGATTCAATAGTTCTGATATTTCTACCCTCTCTACCAATAATTCTTCCTTTCATCTCATCGTTTGGAAGATTTACAACTGAAACTGTTGAGTCAACAACATATTCAGAAGCCGCTTTACCAATGGCTGTTGATATTATTCTTTTTGCCATATCCTCTTTTGTTTCTTGTAATCTTGCTTCATATTCTTTTATTGCTAAAGCTGTTTCATGAGTTAAACTATCTTTTAATTTTGAAATAAGAAGTTCTTTAGCATCATTTTTTGAAAGTCCTGATATTTTTTCAAGCTCCTCTTCTTCTTTTAATTTTAATGCCTCAGCTTCAGAAATTTTTTCTTGTAATTCCTCTTCTTTTTTATCTAACTCAAGATTTTTTTGCTCTAATTTTTCTAATTTATTATCTATATTTTCTTCTTTTCTTGTTATTCTCAATTCTTTTTGTAAAATTTCATTTTTAGAAGCTTTTATTTCTTTTTCAGCTTCCTCTTTTATTTGATAAGCTATCTCTTTTGCTTTTAGCTCAATATCTTTTTTAGTGATAAGAGCTTCTGCTTCTGCATTTTTTATTATCTCTTTCGCTTTTATTTTGCCTTTTAACTGCTCATCTTCCATATTTTTTAATTCTTCTATTTTTTTATCTATAACAGACTTTTTATATAATACAGCGAATATTATACTTAGTCCGATTATTCCTAATCCTACTCCCAATATATAATCCATCTCTATCCTTTCTATAACTCCCTTTTATTTTTTAAAACTTTTTACTGCTTCCGCTTCTGTTTTATAAATTTCAAATAATTCATCTAAACCTATCATTTCAAATATAGATTTTATATGTTCACTTAAGTTGCTTAATTTTATATCTCCACCAGCTTCTCTTGCTGTTTTTAACTTTCCTCTAAGTATTCCTAATGCTAAACTGTTTATATGCACTACTTCCTCAAAGTTTATTATGAATTTGCTCTCCCCATCTTCCATATCTTGTGTTATTTTATCTTTTAATTGAGGAGCTACTAAGGCATCTAATTCACCACTTACGTTTAACACTACTACCCCGTCTTCTCTTTTTTCCAATAAACTAAATTCTGTATTCATTATCTATTTTCCTCCTTAACTTTTTTTTCGACCTTAAACTTTGTACCATTTACCTTTTTTTCAATCTTAAAATCATCCGACATTTTTTCGGCGATTCTTAATCCCATTCCACCCTCTTCTTTACTAATTTTAGTATCATCAAAACCAACACCATTATCCTCGACTACTAATTTTATTAAATTTTCATCTTTTTCTACTATGATAATAAGTTCACCTGGCTTATATTGATACCCGTGCTCTACCACATTAGTTGCTAACTCATCTGTTATTGTTAAAATTTCCATTATACTACGTTCATCTATTTTATAGCTTGTTAAATATGCTCTAATTAATGATCTAACAACAGATAAATTTTCTAAGGTAGATGGAACTAAGATTTTTATCTCGTTTTTTATGACTCTTTCAGTTTCCACCTTTTAACCCTCCAGTTATTATCAACTAATTCATAATCAACTAATATATAAACAACTTGATCAGAACATATTATTCCTATTAAATTGCTGGCTGTTTCTTTATAAAATTTTGTTTCCCCTATAACTATTTTTAAACCACCAAAATTATTTTCTTTTAAAAATTTAAGTAATTCTCTATTTGCTATAGTATCAACAAAACTCTCTTTCACACTACTAATATCCCCTGATTCGATAAAAAATCTAATATCATTTAAATTTTTTTCAAATTCTTTTTTATCTTGCTGTCTTTTTAGTGATGCTTTTTCCAGTTTAGTTGCTAATTCTTTATCATATGATTTTATTTCAAGGATTTTAGAATTTAATTTTTCTATTTCCCAGTTATCATAATATTCTTGATAAGTTGCCATTTCTTGTTTCTGATTTTTCTCAATTTGTGTACTAGAACACCCCATAAAAATCAAAAGAACGACTAAAAATAGTATTTTTTTCATTTTTCCTCCTCAAAATCTTACTCTATAATATCATAACTCGCCTTTTTTATCAAGTTAATTATTATTTTGTTTCTTTCAAATACAATTCTTTAATCTCTTTTATTATCTCATCTTCTTTGACTTTATCCAAGTCAAACCAGATGTAGTCCTTTTGATTTCTAAACCAAGTCAACTGTCTTTTAGCATATCTTCTGGAGTTTCTTTTTATATCCTCTATTGCTTTTTCAAAAGTTATCCTTCCTTCAAAAAAATCAATAAACTCACTATATCCAATTATATTAATCTTTCTTAAAGTTTCCCCACCATATTTTTTATATAAAAACTCTACCTCTTTATATAATCCCTGTTCCATCATAATCTCTACTCTTTTATCTATTCTTTTGTATAGATTTTCTCTGTCTCTAGTTAAACACAATTTTATAAAAGAGTAATTATTATTTTTTATATTTTGTTTTGAAAGTTCAGAGAACTTTTGGTTTGTAATAAGACAAACCTCCAAAGCTCTCTCCACCCTTTTTCTATTATTTATATGTATTGTTTCTGCTGCTTCTTTATCTAGATTTTCTAATTCTCTATAAAGTTCTTCTATGGGCGTTTCACTTAATTTCTTTCTTAATTCTTCATCTGCTGAAGGAAGATCTGACAATCCATCTGTGATAGAATTTATATACAATCCTGTTCCACCAGTAAGAATTACACCTTTTCCTCTTTCTTCTGTCTGTTTTAGGATTTCATCTACCTCTTTTTGATAATCACCAACACTGTACTTTCTTGTAGGTTCCAAAACATCTAGCATATAGTGTTTTACTCCCAGCATCTCTTCTTCAGAGATTTTAGCTGTACCTATATTCATCTCTTTGTATACTTGAGCTGAATCAGCAGAAATTATTTCGCAATCTAATTCCTTAGCTAATTTTAATGATAAATCTGTTTTTCCTACTCCTGTTGGTCCAGCAATAACTATACCTTTCATAAAAATCTCCTATTCAACATACTCAAATTCTACGTCTATTATTCTAACTGTATCTCCATCAACAGCTCCAGCTTCTCTTAAAGCTTGTTCCATTCCAAGATTTTTTAACATATGTACAAAAGTTATTACAGACTCTTCATCATATGTTATTACATATTTAGATAATACTCCGTCAACCATAGCCCCTTCAACTTGGAATACTCCATCTTCATCTTGAGTTATAATAAATGGAGCTTTATCAGTTTTTTGAGCTCTTATTACTTTTAATACATCTTCCTCTTCCTCTAATGGTTCTCTCTCCATTTTTTCTAGAAGATTATATGTATCTCCTATAACTTCTTTTATTCCATCACCTAAAATTACAGATATTGGATATACTTTAGATCCTTTTTCCTCTACATATTTTTTGAACTCTTCGTATTTTTCCATTTCCCATAATAAATCCATTTTATTAGCTAAAACAATTTGCTTTTTATTTGCTAATTTTTCACTGAATTTTCTTAATTCTTCATTGATTTTATTATAATCATCAATTGGATCTCTTCCTTCTATTCCAGCTACGTCAACAATATGATAAATCATTTTACATCTTTCTATATGTCTTAAGAATTTATCTCCAAGTCCTACACCTTCACTAGCTCCCTCTATCAATCCAGGTATGTCAGCAATAACAAAAGATTTTCCCTCTGCCATTCTTATTACACCTAATTTTGGCTCTAATGTTGTGAAGTGGTAAGCTCCTACTTTTGACTTAGCAGCTGAAACTTTATTAATAAAACTTGATTTTCCAACTGATGGATAACCAACTAGAGCTACGTCAGCTAAAAGTTTTAATTCTAATTTTACTTTTACCTCTGCCCCTTCTCTACCTTTTTCTGCCATTTTTGGTGCTTTTCTTATAGAGTTTTTAAAGTGTTCGTTACCAAATCCACCTTTTCCCCCTCTTAAAAATACTCTCATTTGATTAGGAGTATTCATATCTAATAAAAGTTTTCCACTTTCTAAATCTCTTACTTGTGTTCCAACTGGAACTTTTATTAATAAGTCCTCTCCATTTTTACCAAAACATCTTTTTTTGGCTCCATTTCCACCATTTTCTGCAGCAAATTTCTTTTTAAATTTAAAATCAATTAGAGTATTTATATTTGGATCAGCTAAAAATATAACATCTCCACCTTTTCCTCCATCTCCACCATCTGGACCTCCAAATTGAATAAATTTTTCTCTTCTGAAAGTAGCAGCTCCATCTCCACCATTTCCAGCTTTTACAGTTATAATTACCTCATCTATAAACATCTATTTTTCTCCTTATCTTTTCATATTTTTTTACAGATTTATACTATTTTATTATACCATTTTTTACAATAAAAAAAAAGTCCGTTTATGGACTTTTTTTATTCTTATTTATCTAATTCTCTAACTATAATATCCTTTATCTTCTCTGAGTACTCCTCATAAGTCAATTTTTCATCAGGATAAACCTTTTCTAAAAATTTTACATCTACTTTTCCTGAGTGAGGATGTTTTGCGCTAGGAGGATAAAGATCATAAGCACCTTTTATAACAAATGGTACAACTGGTATATTAAGTTCTTTTGAAAGTATTGCAAAGAATTTTTTAAATGTTCCAATCTTTCCATCTCTAGTTCTTGTTCCTTCTGGGAAAATCACAATATTATATCCCTCTTTTATAGCCTTTCCTAAAAGTTGGATAGAAGTTATTAAATTTTTATTGATGTCAACTAAAATTATATTTGAATTTTCTCCCATAAATTTCATATAAGGTTTTTCAAAATGTTTTGATTTTGCAAAATAACAAGTTTTATCCAAAACTTTATTTGAAAAACTTTGGTTTAAAATAAATCCATCTAAAAAGCTCTGATGGTTTCCAACAAAGATAACTGGCTCTTTACTATTTGTATTTTCTAATCCAGATTTATTTATTCTTATATAAAATACAAATAATGGTTTTAAAATGGCTTTTACTATTTTTCCAACAAAATTTGATTTTGGAAATCCAGTAGTATCTACATCTGCCATCAATAAATCTTTCCATTTAACATTTGAGTGGTAAACCTCTTTTCCAGCTTTAGAAACATATTCAGCTAATGCCTGAACTGTTGCATTCTCTACTAAAGTTTTCTCGTCTATTCTGACTCCAAAACTTCCTTCAATAAATGTCATAAGTTCAACTATCTCTAAAGAATCTAAACCTAAGTCAAGCTCTAAATGTGCTGTTGGAAGAACAGGTTTATCTTTTAAAGTTTTTATATAATTTGAAATCTCTTTATACTCAACTGTTGTTGGTTCATCTATTTTTTCTTTAACCTCATCTTTTGATTCCAATAGATCTTTAAGCATAAATCTTCTTATTTTTCCAATTTTTGTTTTTGGAAATTCTTGTCTAACTATTTTTATATCTAAAACTTTTTTATAACTAGGTGCTTGTTTATTGTATTCATCTATAACTCCCATTTTAAAAGTTTCTAATATATTAGTTATTCCACTTTCATGCAACTTATAAAAATCTGGTAAAATCATTGCTGTTAATTTATTTTCATAATCTATTATAGCAATCTCTTTTATAAGATCTGTCTTTCCTGATATCCAATGCTCTATCTCAATAGGATTTATATTTTTTCCATTTGATAAAACTATCATCTCTTTTTTTCTACCAGTTACATAAAGTTTATTGCCTTCTAAAT
Source organism: Fusobacterium sp. (assembly GCF_029258315.1). Classification (GTDB taxonomy): domain Bacteria; phylum Fusobacteriota; class Fusobacteriia; order Fusobacteriales; family Fusobacteriaceae; genus Fusobacterium_B. The sequence continues at coordinate 6,572 of NZ_JARHZE010000048.1, forward strand.
TTCCTAAATCTCCAGTATGAAACCAACCATCTTTTATAACTTCTGCGGTAGCTTCAGGCTTATTATAGTAGCCTTTCATGACATTTCTTCCTTTTACAAGGATCTCTCCATCTTCACCTATTTTTACCTCTACATCTTTAAGTATCTCTCCAGCACAACCTGGAATTACTCTATTCATCGGTGTAAAACTTATCATTGGAGCTGTTTCAGTAAGTCCGTATCCTTCACATATATCAATACCTAAAGTAAGAAAATCTCTTGAAATTTTTGGATCTAGCTTTGAACCCCCAGCAACAAAAAATTTAACAGCTCCTCCAAAACCTTGATGAACCTTTTTAAATAAAACTTTGCTTAATTTTTTACTATTTATCTTTTCAGCAAATTTAAATATTCTTTTTGCTACCTTATTACCATTTATTTTTTCCATTATTTTTTTGTGTAACATTTCCCACAATTTAGGAACTCCTATAATAATAGTAATTTTATATTTATTTAATGCATCAACTAAAGCTTGAGACGAAAGTTCTTTCATAAATACTAAAGTTGCTCCATAAACTATTGGTAAAAGTCCAGAACCAAGCAATGGAAGTATATGATGCATTGGAAGTATTCCTAAAACTCTATCATTAGAATCAAACATTTTATGTTCCATCAAACCTTCTAAATTTACTAAAAGATTATCAAAAGTTAACATAACCCCTTTTGGATTTCCAGTTGTTCCAGAAGTATAAAGTATAAACATTACCTTATCTTTTTCTGTTTTTTCATCAAGCTCTACTACTAAATTATCCCCTTGATAATCCAATGGAATATCCTCTCCAACTAAAATTTTTATATCTAGATTTGATAATTCCACAGCTTTTTTAGCAGTCTCAAAATTCTTTCTACTTGTTAATATATATTTTGGTGTACAGTCTGTTAAATAATAAACTAACTCCTCACTTGTAAAACTTCCATCCAAATTTACAGATATACCTCTTTTATCAAAGATTCCTAAAAGCCCATATAGTATCTCCGGCCTATTCTCCATAAAGATTACTACTTTATCATCTCTTTGAATATCAAGTCTTTGAGCAAAACTTTTAGCCCCCCTAGCTGTTTGTGTATAAGTTATCTCCTTATCGTCATATATAATAGCTACCTTTTCACTTTCTTTTAAAAATATCACTATAATTCTCCTTTTATATAACACTCGTTATCATTTAATTACCCATTATATCACACTTGTATTTTTTTAGCAATATCATCTATAAATTTTTTCATTACTTTAAGTTTTTATTATAAATATATACTTTTTTCAAAATAATTTTCGTCATTTCCATAGATAAAAAGAACTGTATTCATATTTATATCTTCCATAACTTTTTTAGAAATACCATAAGGTATTGCCGGACACCCCTCTGTTCTACCTAAAAATCCATAACTATCTATATATTTTTGTTCTGCCTCTTTTGCTCCATGTATAACTATCCCTCTTGCTATGGCATTTGAATTAAATCCCTCTTCTAACCCTTTTAATCTGACAGAATATCCATATTTTCCATTATAATGAGATCTTGTCAAATAAAAACCAACTGAACTTTTAAAGGAATTTGGCTGATTTGAAAAACTAACTGCTTTTTCTGCCCCACTATTTTTTCCATGAGTTACAAAAGTTTTATACTTCACCCTTCCCTCTTTTAAATCAATAAAGAAAAATCTCTCCTCTGTTGAATCTTTAGATAGATCTATTATTATTATCTCCTCTTTATTTTTATAATCTATTTTTAAGTATCCATTCATTGCCATCTCAAAAACTTTATAATCCAATTCTTCTGAAATATTTAAATTTTTATAAAATTTTTCCATTCCAAGTTTCTCAAAAGATTTTTTGGATTCTTCTTTAACCTTTACTATTTTTTCCTTCTCTTGATTTTTTTCATTGACTTTTCCATAGGAAAAAATATTTATAATTATAAAAAACATTAACAATATTTTTCTCATAGTTCTTCCTTCCTTAAAATTTTTTTGAATTTTTTTAATTTATATTGTAATATTAACATATAGTAACAAATAAATCAAAATTTATTAATTAAAATTGGAGGACCTATGAAATTAAAACTAATTTCCATAAAACATTGGAGAAAAATAAATAAAATTGATATTCATTTTAATAAACTTATGCTCTTTTTAGGTCAAAGTATTGAGGGAACAAATAATGTTACCTCTGCTATCTCTTTTGCATTTAATAAAACACCTATCGATAAAGATGATATATCAAAAAATTGTGATTATTCTCAAATTAAATTAATTTTTATAAAAGATAAAAAATCATATAAATTAAAAATTTTTATAAATAAGGATTTAAGTATAAAATATTTTTTAAAAACAAACTCTGATTGGAAAGAGATAAGTTATTCTGAATACGTAGATTTCATTGAACAAACTCCGTTCATACATATTCATGGTAAAAAAGGTGGAGATTTTAAAGAAGTAGCATCCTTCTTCTATAATCTTTTAATAAAAAATCCTGAAAAATCTAAAGAGATTGAAAAGGACTTGGATAACCTTTATCAAGAAATAAATTTAGGACATAAAAATAGTGAGATATATAGATATTTATTTTTTCAATTTATAAAAAAAATAGCTCTTGAATCTCTCAATAAAAATAGAACTCTTTTAGGGGATGCCACTATTCTATTTGAAGAGCCAGAATTATATTTAAATCCTCAAAAGCAAAGGGAGCTATATAACTATTTTATAAAACTATCAAACAGAGGAGTTAATATATATCTAAAAACTTTTTCTAGTTGCTTTGTAGGTTTAAAACAATATAAATCCATTTGTATAACTAAACAGGAAAATGAAAAAATATCAGTTCTTCAAACTAATAAAGAGATCTTTCAAGATGATGAAATCAAATCATTCAACATGAACTACTGGATAAATCCGGATCGTGCTGAACTTTTCTTTGCTAAAAAAGTTATCTTAGTAGAAGGTCAAACAGATAAAATAGTTATACCTTTCTTAGGAAAACTTCTTAAAGTTTTTAGATATGATTATTCAGTTATTGAATGTGGTAGCAAAAGTACTATCCCTCAATTTATGGTTTTACTAAATAATTTTAAAATTCCCTATGTGGCTGTCTATGATAAAGATAACCACTCTTGGAGAACTGAAGAGGAGATTGAAAATTCAAACAAAAAGAACAAACAAATAAATTCTTTAGCAAAAGAGAATCTAGGAAAGGCAATACCTTTTGAAAATGATATTGAAGAGGAAATATATAATGCTCATGGAGAAAGAGGAAGTTATAAAAATAAACCTTTCAATGCTCTTAAATATATTTCTGAACCTGGATTTACTATCTCTAAGAGATTAACAAAAAAAATAAAAGATATCTATGAGTAAAAGTTTCATATAAGAAATTATTTTTTTAGAAATATTTTTACTTTTTCTATTTTCAATGTATAATTAAAATATATTAATTTTATGGAGGATTTATATGATAGTTGGTAAAATCAAAGATATTGGAATGTATAAAGGAATTTCTAAAAATTTAGACACTGCTATTGATAGCATATTAAAAGAGGAATATAAAACAGCTCCTATTGGAAAAACTGTAATAGATGGAGATAATGTTTTCTTTAGTTCTCAAGCAATAGAATCTACTAAAGATTATGAGGAAGCTTTATTTGAAACTCATAAAAAATATATAGATATTCAAATGGTTACTGAGGGAGCAGAAGGATTTGGAGTTTTACTTTCTGATGAAGGATTAGAAGTAAACAAACCATTTAACTATGAGACTGACTTTGGTACTTTTAAAAAATACCCTGAAACTATATTTAACCTTGTTCCTGGAGAATTTATAATCTTCTTCACAGATGAGCCTCATATGCCTTGTCTAAAAGTTGGAGAGAAAAAATCTATAAAAAAAGTTGTTTATAAAGTAGCAAAATAAGTTTTTAAATAAAAGTTATATAGAGTTACATTTTGATAATTTTTATCATCTGTAACTCTTTTTTATTTTTATAATTTTAAAAGAGGCTCTTAAAATTTAAGAACCTCTTTCTCTTTTCCAAAATAGATAAACTTTTATATCACCAATTTTTATTTATCTTCTAATATATCATTACATCTTTTTAATGGGCATAGATCTCCACACATTGTACAAACTTTTTCTTCTACTAAAGGCATAGCAGAAGCTCTGTATTCTTTAGCTTTTTCTGGATCTATACACTCTTTAAACATTCCTTCCCAGTTAAGATCTCCTCTGTATTTACTCATTCTATTATCCCAATCTCTAGCTCCTTTAAGTCCTTTTGCTATATCAGCAGCGTGACCAGCTATTCTTGATGCCATTATTCCCTCTTTCATATCTTCTAAAGTTGGAAGTCTTAAGTGTTCAGCTGGAGTTACATAGCAAAGGAAGTCAGCTCCTGCTGAAGCTGCAATAGCTCCTCCAATAGCCGCTGTTATATGATCATATCCTGGAGCAACGTCTGTTACTATTGGTCCTAATACATAGAAAGGTGCATTATGACATAATTTTTTTTCAATTTGCATATTTGTTACAACTTCATGCATAGGTATATGACCTGGTCCCTCTATCATAACTTGTACATCTTTTTCCCAAGCTTTTTTTGTAAGCTCTCCTAAAATTAAAAGTTCTTGGATTTGTGGACCATCTGTTGAATCATAAATACTTCCAGGTCTTAATCCATCTCCTAAACTTAAAGTTACATCGTATTTTCTACAAATATCTAAAAGTCTATCAAAGTACTCATAGAATGGATTTTCTTTGTCATTTAATATCATCCATTGGAAAAGTATAGACCCTCCACGGCTAACTATTTTTGTAAGTCTTTTTGTATTTTTTAATCTATCTATACAAGTTCTATTAAGTCCTGCATGAATTGTTAAAAAGTCTATTCCGTCTTCACAATGCTCTTCAACAACTCTAAATAAATCATCAACACTCATATCTTTTATATTTTTTCCAAGTTTTGCTACTGCATCATACATTGGAACTGTTCCTAACATAACAGAAGATTTTTCAACTAGCTCTCTTCTAAATTTTTTAGTATCTCCAAAAGTACTAAGATCCATTATTGCATCTGCTCCGTACTCGATAGCTTTTTGAACTTTTATCATCTCTCCACTATAATCACAAATATCTTCTGAAACCCCTAAGTTAACATTAACTTTTGTTCTTGTTCCCTCTCCCACAGCTCTTGGATAAATATTTTTATGATTTTTATTAGCTGGTATAACTAAAGATCCTTTCGCTAATTTTTCCATAAGCTCTTCCTTTGTCATATGCTCATCTTTTGCTACAATTTCCATCTCTTTAGTAAATATACCTTTTTTTGCAGCTTCCATTTGTGTTGAATACATTTTATTCCTCCTTAAACTTATATAATAAAAAAAGCTCTGTACCTAGGTACAGAGCTATTAAAGATTTATTTAATAAAACAAAATCTCTGCTTCCCTACGATGGTACTAACCATATCAGGTTCCAAGAGTCAGGAATTCTCCTTCTCAGCTAATTATTTATAGCTCCCCTAGCAATCTTCGTTATTTCGTTGTCTTTTTTATTATATAATATTTATTTATTATTTGTCAAATTTTTTAATCAAATAATTCTTCAAGAGAAAAAACAAGTTCCTCTCTCTTCTCTTTAAAGTTTTTTAATTTTCTTATAGGGAAATCGCTTCCATAAAGTTTTACAAATATATTTAAAATTTCTTTATCTAAGTTCCCTTTATTTACTTTTTTCTTATCATATAAAGGAGCTCTTTTTTCAATCTCCCCTTCGATATTTAAAAGTAACATATTTTTTCTTAAACCAATTATCTCTACTTCTCTACATTTATCTTGATAAGCATTTTCTAAATTTTGTGCTTTTCTTTTTTCAGCATTTTGTCTTCTATTTTCAGTTCTTTGTTTTATAGCTTTTTCTTCTAAAATTCTCTTTTGTTTTCTTTTTGCTTTTATCAAAGAATATTCTTTTCCTTTTGGTTTATCTTTGCTTATAACTTCCACTTCTATTTTCACCCCACTAACAAAAAATTTTTGGTATAACAATTAATTATATCACATAAATTATAAAAATTCTATAATTATTTTCTAAAAAATTCTCTCTTCTATGGAAATATTTTAGAAAATATAGTATAATATTATGTACGAATTTGAAAAAAATTTTATAGGAGTGTGTATGAATAAAGAAGTAATTATTATTGGAGCTGGACTTGCTGGAAGTGAGGCTGCTTATCAATTAGCAGAGAGAGGAATAAAGGTAAAACTTTATGAAATGAGACCAAAACTTTCTACTGAAGCTCATAAAACTCAAAATTTTGCAGAACTTGTTTGTAGTAATTCACTAGGAGGAGATCATTTAGGAAATGCCAGTGGACTTATGAAAGAAGAACTTAGAATGTTTGGTTCTTTACTTATGAAAGTGGCTGATGAATTTAGAGTTCCTGCTGGACAAGCCCTAGCTGTTGATAGAACTCTTTTTTCTGAAAAAATTACTAATATCTTAAAAAATCACCCTAATATTGAATTTATAAATGATGAATTAACTGAAATCCCTATGGATAAAATCGTTCTTATTGCCAGTGGACCATTAACTTCTCAAGCTCTTTCTGAAAATATAAAAAAACTTACAAAAGATGAGTATCTATATTTTTATGATGCAGCAGCACCTATTGTAACTTTTGAGTCTATTGATAAAGAAAAAGTTTATTTCCAATCTCGTTATGATAAAGGTGACGGAGAATATATTAACTGTCCTATGAATGAAGAGGAATACAATAAATTTTATGAAAATTTAATAAATGCTGAAAGAATCCCTTTGAAAAAATTTGAAGAGGAAAAACTTTTTGAAGCTTGTATGCCTGTTGAGAGAATCGCCTCTCGTGGAATTAAAACTCTTTTATTTGGACCTCTAAAACCTAAAGGTTTAACAAATCCAAGAACAAATTCTCGTGATTATGCTGTTGTTCAATTAAGACAAGATGACAAAGAGGGAAAAATGTATAACCTTGTAGGTTTCCAAACAAATCTAAAATGGGGAGAACAAAAAAGAGTATTCTCAATGATACCTGGACTTGAAAATGCTGATTTTGTAAGATATGGGGTAATGCATAGAAATACTTTTATAAATTCTCCTAAGGTTTTAACAACTTCTCTAAACCTTAAAGAGTATCCAAACATTTTCTTTGCTGGACAGATAACTGGTAGTGAAGGTTATGTTTGTGCTATGGCAACAGGACTTATGGCTGGTATCAATATTTTCAACAAATTAAATGATAAAGAGCCTCTAGTGTTAGAAGATATATCTTCTATTGGTGCTATAATAAAATATATAACTGAAGAAAAGAAAGATTTTCAACCTATGGGACCTAATTTTGGAATGATTAGAGATTTAGAAGGAAAAAGAATAAGAGATAAAAAAGAAAGATATAATAAAATATCTGAAAGAACTATAAATTATTTAAAAGAAAATTTTTCTGAATATATAAAGTAATATTATGATAAAATATAAAAAAGGGGGATTATTTTTTGGAAAAATTAATTAAAGATTTTCTATTTTATTCAGAGTTTACAATAAGAAAAAAAGATAGCAGTATAAAATCTTTAAAAAAAGATCTAGAACAGCTATATGACTACTGCAAAGAAAATAATATTGTTGACATAAAAAAAATATCTTCAACTGATCTTAGAGATTTTTCTCTTAAACTTCAAAAAGAAAATATTACAAAAAGAAGTTTGGGAAGAAAACTGTCATCTCGTAGAGTATTTTTTAAATATTTAATAGAAAATAAAGTCATAAGTAAAAATCCTATGACTCCAATTAAAACTCCAAACTTTAATATTGAAATCCCTGAAATTTTATCACTTGAAGAAATAAATTTACTTCGTGATATCATTGATATTTCTAAATGCAATGGTATTCGTGACAGACTTATTGTTGAACTTTTATTTTCTTCTGGAATAACTCCTATTGAGCTTATTATGCTAAGTGAAAAAGCTGTTAATTTAGAGGAAAGAGAGATTATTATTGCTAATGGTAAGGAGATCAGAAGAGTTTTTTTTAGTGAAACCACTAGAAAATTTTTCAAACTTTATTTTGAAGCTAAAAAATTAAAGTATAAAGAAAGATATAATGAGAATATTATTTTTGTAAATGGCTCTGCTGATAGATTAAGTGATCGTTCTCTTAGAAGACTTTTGGTAAAATATGGAAAAAAAGCTGGTATAAAAAAAGAGGTGAACCCTTTTATTTTTAGACATACTTTTGGAGCTTATATGCTTTCTCACGGTATGAATATAATATATTTAAAAAAATTAATGGGACATCTAAATATAGAAACAACAAAAATATATCAAGAATTAATAAAAAAACCTATTGTTTTAAAAGACTTGAATATACATTGATAGTAATTTATAAAAATGGAGGTTTAATTTTTGTGGAAAAAATGAAAGCAACTACAATACTTATTGTAAAAAAAGGAAATGAAGTAGCTATTGCTGGAGATGGACAAGTTACTCTTGGAGATACTATCGTTAAATCTAAAGCTAAAAAAATTCGTAAAATAAAAGACTTTGATATAGTTTTAGGTTTTGCTGGAATTGCTGCTGACGCCTTTGTTCTTGAGGAAAAATTTGAGCAATATTTAAATGAATATCGTGGAAATTTAAAAAAATCAGCTGTTGAATTAGCTAAAGACATAAGAAATGATAAATTTCAAAAAGATTTTGAAGCCTCTATTGTTGTAGGGGGAAAAGAGGGACTTTATTCTATTTCTGGTAACGGAGATATTCTTGAACCTGAAGAGGATCTTTTAGCTATTGGAAGTGGAGGAAACTATGCTTACTCTGCTGGTTTAGCTTTGCTTAGACACACTGATATGACAGCTTCTGAAATTGCTAAAGAAGCTCTTACTATTGCAAGTTCAATTTGTATTTATACAAGTTCTAATATTATTGTAGAAAAAATTTAATTGGAGGATAAATGGGTAAATTTTGTGTTGGTTGTGGTATTGAACTACAAGGAACAGATAAAAACAAAGAGGGATTTCTTCCCCTTTCCGTTTTAGAAAAAGAAGAAAACCAAGGTAAAGATCTTTATTGTCAAAGATGTTTCAAAATTAAAAACTATGGTGAATACCTTCCTATCTCTCTATCTAGAGAGGATTATAGAAAAGAGGTTCACGAAGCTTTAAAAGATGCAGATGTTGCTCTTGCTATTTTTGATGCCATTGATTTTGAAGGATCATTTGATTATGAAATCTTAGATATTTTAAGAGAGATGGATTCTATTGTTGTTCTTAACAAAATAGATCTTATCCCTGACGATAAACACCCTTCTGAAGTAGCTGATTGGATAAAATATCGTCTTGGAGAAGAGGGAATAGCTCCTCTTGATGTAGCTATTGTTAGTAGCAAAAAAGGATATGGTATAAGTGGAATTTATAAAAAATTAAATACTTTCTTTCCTGATGGTGTAAGAGCTATTGTTTTAGGAGTTACTAACGTAGGAAAATCTAGCATTATAAATAAAGTTGTTGGAAAAAATATAGCTACTGAATCAAAATATCCTGGAACTACTTTAAAAAGTTCTAAGAAAAAAATCACAAATGGAAATATAACTTTAATCGATACTCCGGGACTTATTCCTGAAGGAAGATTTTCTGATTTAGTTTGTGAAAAATGTAATTTAGATATTGTACCTTCTGTTGAAATATCTAGAAAAACTTATAAAACAGGTAAAGACAGAGTTATCTTCATTGGTGGGCTTGTAAAAATTAGAGTTCTTAGTGAAAATGAATTTGATCCTATATTCTCAGTTTATGCTTCTAAGAATATAACTTATCACGATACAAATTTAGAAAAAGCTAAAGAACTTGAAAATTCAAATAGAAGAGATCTTTTCTATCCACCTTGTGATGATTGTTTTGATAATCCTGATTTAAAAGATTTAGTAACAGAAGAATTTATTGTTGAAAGTGGTGAAGAGCTTGTATTTAAAGGACTTTCTTGGCTATCAGTAAAAAGAGGACCTTTACATCTAGAAATAACTTATCCTAAAAAGGGAGAAATTATTATTAGAAAGGCTTTTATAAAACCAAAAAGATAATTAAGGTGAATAAAATGGCGATCTTTAAATTGAAAGAATGTTTTTTAGAATTTCTTTTTCTCACAGCAACTATTGGATTTTTTATTTATAAGTTTATTTTACCAACTTTCAATGAAGTGACTAATCTAAAAAAAGCTGAAATTGTTGAAAAAAATCTTATTGAAATAAGAGTGGCTCTCGAAAAATATTATCAATTGACTGGAACATATCCAGATCTTAGTAAAGAGGGGGCTAATAATAATTTGACTCTTTTGGATTCTTATAATAAACTTGGACAAAAAATATCATTTGCTGAAATTTATGGAAAAAATATTCTTGACTCTACAGAACAAACTGATTCTTTAGAACAAAGTAACAAAGTTATAGATTCAAATAACTTTGAAAATATTGATGGTAAGGGTGGATGGATATATGACTACTCCAATCAAACTGGTGAAATACACCCTAATTTACCAACTAATATTTATTTTCAAAATATAGATTGGAGTAAACAATAAAATAGATGGAGGAAATATGAAATACGATATTATTTTTCTTGGTGGAGGACAAGCTGGAGTTTTTGGGGCTTACGAGGCTATAACTAAAAATCCTGATTTAAAGGTTTTAATTATTGATAAGGGTAAAATGTTAAAAAATAGAGTTTGCCCTAAAGAGATAACTGGTAAATGTGCTGGATGTCCTACTTGTGCTATAATTTATGGGGTTAGTGGAGCTGGAGCTTTCTCTGATTCTAAATTTAATATGGACTATAAAGTTGGTGGAGATGTTCATAAAGTTACTGGTAAAGAGGTTGTTAATGAAACTATAAAAGATGTAGTTAAGATATATAGAGATTTTGGATTTAATGAAGAACCTGCTGGTTTAAAATATAATCAAACTATGATTGAAATAAAAAGAAAATGTATAGAAAATAGAGTTCAACTTATTGATACTCCTACTATGCATCTTGGAACTGATGGTTCTAGAAAACTATATACAAGTCTTGTTGATTATCTTCTTGAAAAAGGTGTTGAATTTAAAGTTGAAAGAGATATTCAAGACTTAATAATTGAAGATGGTAAAATAAAAGGGGCTATCGTTACTTATAAAGGAAATACTGAAGAGTACTTTGCAGACAATGTTTTACTTGCTATGGGAAGAAGTGGAGCTCAAAAAGTTATGGAAATGTGCCATAAATCTGGTGTAAAATGTTCTAATGGAGCTATTGATGTTGGTGTTAGAGTTGAGATTCCAGATATTATTATGAAAGAAATCAATGAAAACTTCTATGAAGCAAAGATGATATACTATACAAAAACTTACAAAGATAAAATGAGAACTTTCTGTAGTAATCCTAGTGGATTTATTGCTATGGAAAAACACGCTGATGATGTTGTTCTTGCTAATGGTCATGCATATAAACATAAAAAATCTGAAAATACAAACTTAGCTTTACTTTGTACTAAAACTTTTACAGAGCCTTTTGATAAACCTTTTGAGTATGCAACAGCTATTGCAAAAATGTCTTCAATGCTTACTGGTGGAAAACTTCTTGTTCAATCTTATGCAGATTTAAAAGAAGGTAAACGTTCAACAGAAGAGAGACTTGAAAGATTAAATATTGTACCTACTACAACTGACTATGTTGCTGGAGATATTTCACTTGCTTGTCCTAAGAGAATTTTAGATAATATTATTGAGTTTATTGAAGCTCATGATAAAATTACTCCAGGATTTGCATCAGCTGATTTATTACTTTATTTCCCAGAAATAAAATTCAGAAGTACTAGAATGGAAATAGATAAAAATATGATGACTAATATTGATGGACTTTATGCTGCTGGAGATGGTTCTGGTTATGGTAGTGGATTAAATATAGCTGCTGTAATGGGAATGATCGCAGTTAGACATATGTTAACTAGAATATAAAAGGAAGGAAAATTATGTTCTTACCTACTACTTTAGAAGAAGTAAAAAAATTAGGTTGGGATTCTCTTGATGTAATTCTTATATCAGGAGATACCTATATCGATTCATCCTATAACGGGACTGCTCTTATTGGAAAATGGCTTGTTAAAAATGGATATAAAGTTGGAGTTATTGCTCAACCTGATATTAATTCTCCCGATGATATCACTCGTTTAGGAGAACCTAATATTTATTGGGCCGTTTCTGCTGGTTGTGTTGACTCTATGGTAGCAAATTATACAGCTACAAAAAAGAAAAGACATAAAGATGATTTTACTCCCGGTGGAGAAAATAATCGTCGCCCTGATAGAGCGTCTATTGTTTACACAGGACTTATTAGAAGATTTTTTAAAAATAGTAAAATTCCCATTGTTTTAGGAGGAATTGAAGCAAGTCTTAGAAGAATTACTCACTATGATTATTGGTCAAATAATTTAAGACGTTCTCTTATTTTTGATGCAAAGGCTGATATCCTTTCCTATGGTATGGGTGAAAAATCTATGTTAGAATTAGCTGATGCTTTAAAAGGAAATAGAGAGTGGAGAAATATTCGTGGACTTTCTTATATAGCCAAAGAGGAAAATAAAAAATATATAACTGTTCCCTCTTATGAAGAGTGTGTAGCTGATAAATATAAATTTATAGAGATGTTTAATACCTTCTATAAAAATTGTGATCCTATTACTGCTAAGGGTCTTAACCAAAAACACGGAGATAGATGGCTTATACAAAATCCACCATCTGAACTTTTTTCTCAAGAGCTTTTAGATGAAATCTATGGTCTCGATTATGAAAGAGATGTACACCCTTATTATAAGGCTCAAGGGTTTGTAAGAGCTATTGACACTATAAAATATTCTCTTACTACTCATAGAGGTTGTTATGGAGAGTGTAATTTCTGTGCCATAGCTATCCACCAAGGAAGAACTGTTTCTTCTAGAAGTGAAGAGTCTATATTGAAAGAGATTAAAGAAATTACTAAGGATAAAAAATTTAAGGGAAATATATCTGATGTTGGTGGTCCAACTGCCAATATGTATCAGATGGAGTGTACTAAAAAATTAAAATTGGGAGCTTGTTCTGATAAAAGATGTCTTTATCCAAATGTTTGTCCAGCTCTTAAACCAAACCACAATAAACAACTTTCTCTTCTTGAAAAAGTTAGAAACCTAGATAAAATAAAAAAAGTATTTATAGCCTCTGGTATTAGATATGATCTTATCCTTGGAGATAAAGTTAATGGTGAAAAATATTTAGAAGAGATTGTAGCTCATCACGTTTCTGGACAGATGAAAATTGCTCCAGAACACACTGAAGATAAAATTTTGAGTTTGATGGGAAAATCTGGTAAAGAAGATCTTGTTAAATTTAAAAGAAAATTCTATGAACTAAATAAAAAACTAGACAAAAAACAATTTTTAACATATTATTTAATTGCAGCTCATCCAGGTTGTAACGAAAAAGATATGTTAGATCTTAAGGTTTTTGCTTCTGAGGAACTTAGAATAAATCCAGAACAGGTGCAAATATTTACACCAACACCATCTACATATTCAACTTTAATGTATTACACAGAGATAAATCCATTTACTGGAAAAAAAGTTTTTGTAGAAAAAGACAATGGAAAAAAAGAAAAACAAAAAAATATTATTATTCCTCGTGAAAAACCTACAAGTTTTTCTCACAAATCTAGCTATACTAAAAATAGTGGAAAAAATAATAGTTCAAATAGAAATGACAATTCATTTAAAAAAAATAAAAATAGTAAATCCAAAAAATTTAAATAATAATTTGAAAATTTATTTTTCTTAAACTCTGAACCTTTAGGAAAATAATCATCAGATTTTTATATAATCTAATTTTTAATTAAAGGAGGAAAAATGAAACCAATAGTTGCTATAATTGGAAGACCTAACGTTGGTAAATCTACTCTTTTTAATAAGCTTGTTGGAGATAGAGTAGCTATCGTTGATGACCAACCAGGTGTTACTAGAGATAGACTTTACAGAGATACTGAATGGAATGGAAGAGAATTTGTTTTAGTTGATACAGGTGGACTAGAACCTAGAAATAATGATTTTATGATGACAAAAATAAAAGAACAAGCTGAGGTAGCTGTTACTGAAGCTGACGTTATAGTTTTTGTTGTTGATGGAAAGGCTGGACTTACAGCTCTTGATGAAGAGGTTGCTTACTATCTTAGAAAGAAAACTAAACCTGTTATCCTTTGTGTTAACAAAATTGATAACTTTATGGAACAACAAGATGATCTTATAGATTTCTGGGCTTTAGGTTTTGATGATCTTATTGGTATCTCTGCTGAGCACAAAACAAACTTAGGAGATATGCTTGACTTAGTTGTTGAAAAAATAAATTCTGTTGATATTCCTGAAGAGGAAGAGGACGGATTAAAAATCGCCATCATTGGAAAACCAAATGCTGGAAAATCTTCTCTTGTAAATAAACTTTGTGGAAAAAACAGAACCATTGTAAGTAATATTGCCGGAACTACTAGAGATGCTATTGACACTTCTGTTATGTTCCACGACAATAAATATGTTCTTATTGATACTGCTGGAATCAGAAGAAAATCTAAAGTTGAAGAGGCTTTAGAATATTATTCTGTTTTGAAAGCATTAAAAGCTATAAAAAGAGCCGATGTTTGTTTCTTATTATTTGATGGTAAAGAGGGACTTACTGAACAGGATAAAAGAATAGCTGGTATAGCTCACGAAGAGAAAAAACCAATAGTTATTGTTGTTAATAAATGGGATTTAGTAGAAAAATCTAAAGATACTATGAAAGAGATGAGAGAAGCTTTACTTGCTGAACTTCCTTTCCTTTCTTATGCTCCAATAGAATTTATCTCTGCCCTTACTGGACAAAGAACTATAAATCTTTTTGGAATAGCTGATAAAATTTATGAAGAATATATCAGAACTATTTCAACTGGACTTCTTAATACAGTTATCAATGAAGCTGTTATTATGAACCCACCACCAACAAGAAAAGGTAGAATTACAAAAGTTAACTATGCTACTCAAGTTGGAACTGCACCACCTAAATTTGTATTATTCTGTAACTATCCAGAATTAATGCACTTCTCTTATTCTAGATATATAGAAAATAAATTAAGAGAGGCTTTCGGATTTGAAGGTTCTCCAATAGAGATTGTTTTTGAAAAGAAAAACTAACAAAATAAAACTGCACTCGCAATTGAGTGCAGTTTTTATTTTTTTCTCTGTTCTCTTTTTATTTTTATAAAATTATATTTTCCACTAACTTTTCTTTTAAAGCTAAACATATTATTTTTAGGAAATATTGCTATTCTTCTTATCTGGAATAGATCCTCAGAAAAAGATATATCTCCACTATCTGTTGCCACTGCAAATTTATATCCAGCCTCTTTTACAATAGATTTAACATCTTCACTAAGATTTCCATATGGATAAGCAAAACAATTCATCTCTCTTCCAAGTTTTTTATTAAGCCTATCTCTTGATTCAAATATCTCTCTTCTTGCCTCTTGTAAATCGAGTTTTGCTAACATTGGATGTGTTAAAGTATGTCCTCCAAATTCTATCCCATACTCTTGCATCTCTAGAATCTCACTATCTTCCATCAATATAAATTTTTCTTCTGGATTATCTACTTTTTCTGTATCCCATCTATTATAAGTTAATTCACCTAAAAGATAGATAGTCCCTTTAAATCCATATTTTTTTAAAATAGGAAAAGCAATTTCATAGTTGTCTTTATATCCATCATCAAATGTAATCATTATCCATTTATTCTCTCTATTAAATCTATTTCTCCACTCACCATTTTTTAGATCTTCAAAAGTTATTGTTTTATATCCATTTTCTTTTAAATATTTCATCTGTTTGTCAAAAACTTCATCTAAAACATAGATTCCATGAACACCTTTTTTATCATTTTCCTTTATTATTCTATGATACATTATTACAGGTATATCATATTTTTTCTTTAAAACATATTGCTTATAATAAATTTTTTCTATCTCATCTATTATTTTACCAAGAGAATAATTTTTTTCTATAATATCTCTTAATTCTATTAAATCCTCTTCTGAAAGTTCTTTAGATTTTTCTATATCCTCACAAACACTAGAAACATCTATCCCTTTACTTTTAGGATTTACATCTCCAAAATTGCTATTTAAAGATTTTTCAATACTTTCTTTTGTTACAAGTCCTAAATATTCCTGTTCTCCCACAGCTATAACAGGTCTTCCAGATAAAATTCCTTCAATGGCAACTCTACCAGCTCCTATAATTATATGTGATTTTTTTATTTCTTCAGAAACATTATTTATATATCCCATAAAGTTTACTCTATCTTTAAACTTTTGAAATCTTTCTGGAATCTCTTTCCCACCAATTACTTGAACTAAATATTCATCTTTTAAATAAAGTTTTTCCAATAGATCAAAACATACATCCCCTTTAGGACCTGAAAGTCTTCCTATTATAGATACTATTTTTTTATCTCCATTTGGAATTTTTGAAAAATTATACTCTTCACAGCTCACAGGATTTCTTAAAGTGATTAGTTTTTCTTTTTTTACTCCAAGAGATTCCACTAATTGAGTATAAATATTTTCACAGACAGTTATACCATAGTCTCCAAATCCTTTTATAACTTTTCTACTAAAATGTATAGGCTGTCTTCCATGAGTAGTTGTTATTAACGGTATTCCAGCTATCTTACAAGCTATGGCTGAACTCCAAGATGATGCTCTTGAATGAGCATGAACCACATGTATATCTTTTTCTTTTATTATTTCTAAAAGTTTTTTTACTTGATCTACTCTTTGTCCCAAACTTCTTTTATTAAATTCAATCTTAATATACTCAGCTTTTGTAGGTTTTGTTAAAGTATCTGAAACAATATACACCTTATTTCCTCTTTTTATAAGTTCGTCAGCTAAAGTTACTCCATAAACTTCAGCTCCAGTAACTTCTAATTGAGAAAGAGCCATCAATATATTCATAATTTCTCCTTAATCTTCTAAATCTATTATTATTCCACGATAATATTTTATATCTTTGCCATAATCTCTAACTATATTTTCATCTATTCTTATATAATTCTCATTCTTTTCATATAATTGTCTTTCAAAAATCTTAAATTTTTTATCCAATTTTTTTAATTCTGATTTTGTTACTGGTTTCTCTAAAGTCTTATTAAACTCTCTCACCAGCTCATCATATTTTATTAAAAATTCATATTGTTCATAATATCTTATACTACTACAAGAACTAAATAAACCAAGCAATACTGTAAAAAAAATTATTTTTTTCATCTTATTCCTCTTCATTTACTTTTTCATTAAAATATCTTAAAAAATTCCCAATATCTTTAGAAATAAACTCCCAAGTATGATATTCATTTTCATAAATATACCCCTTAAAGTCAACTCCATATTTCTTTAATCTTCCAACAATATCAGTCCATTGTTGTAACATAAGATATGGTTCTTTATCCTCTTCACCAACACTTATATATATTTTTTTTCCAATAAATTTTTCAGGTTCCATTCTCTTTATAATAGTATAGGGATCCTGTTTTAAAATTCTCCAGCCCCAAGGGCTAAAAATTCTTAAAAAATTTATTTTATCTTGATTTTTTAAAAATAAAAACTTTGGTATATAAAGGTATCTCATCAATCTCAATACTCTTCTATTAAGACTCATTCTTATAATACTAACAGCTCCCGAAAAACTTCCAATCACATCAAATTTTTCTATATATTTAAGTCCAATTTTAAGAGCCGCATATCCTCCCATAGAAAAACCACAAATACCTATCTTTCCGTTTGGAGATATTCTTTTGGCTTCCTTGTAAATGTCGTCAGTGATATAATCTTCATATTTATGTTTCTTATCTTTATAAAAATTACTATACCAACTTTGTCCTTCAAAGCCAGCATCACATATCATAAATATCATAGGTTTTATTCTATCTTTTTTTATAAGCTCCAAATAATTTTCTAATAAAAATGCTCTATTTATCCAATCCTCTGAATAATCCCTTATTCCATGAAAAAGTATAAGAACTGGTAAATCTTTTTCTTTCTCATTCTTAGGAGTAACCAATAAATAACGCATCTTCTCTTCTACATGAGAGGAATTTATATATTTTTCCTCTATCAAAACTTCATTTTCTATTTTTTCTAAAGAATATTTTTTTACCCTCTTTTTATACTCTTTAACACAGGTAACCTCTTCATATGATTTTACTCTGATTAATTTTCTTTTTAAAGTCTTCTCTTCTACTTCTTTTCTAGTTTTATACAAATAAAAAAGGAGACAAAATACCAGTATACTCATTATAAGCATCATCTTTCCTTATCTCCTTTCATAATATTTTTTATTTTTTATTAGAATTCAGCATTACCTGGTGTTCTTGGGAATGGGATTACGTCACGGATATTTGTCATTCCTGTGATATACATCATCATTCTTTCAAAACCTAATCCATATCCTGAATGTGGGAAACTTCCATATCTTCTTAAATCAAGATAGAATTTATAATCTTCTTTACTTAATCCACACTCATCCATTTTTCTCTCTAAAACTTCTACATTATCTTCTCTTTGAGATCCACCTATTATCTCTCCAATTCCAGGTGCTAATAAGTCCATTGCTCTTACTGTTTTTCCATCTTCATTAAGTTTCATATAGAAAGCTTTTATTTCTTTTGGATAATCAACTAAGAATACAGGTTTTCCAAAATGTTTCTCAGCTAAGAATCTTTCATGTTCACTTTGTAAGTCGATTCCCCATTCAACTGGATAATCAAATTTTTGTCCTGATGCTAATAATATATCAATAGCTTCTGTATAAGTTACTCTTGCAAACTCATTATGTAACACATTGTTTAATTTATCTATTAAACCTTTTTCTATAAATTGGTTAAAGAACTCTATCTCTTCTGGACAGTTATCCATTACATATTTTATTATATATTTAACCATTGATTCTGCTAAGTCCATATTAGCTGTTAAATCAGCAAAAGCTATTTCAGGCTCTATCATCCAGAATTCAGCAGCGTGTCTTGAAGTATTTGAATTTTCAGCTCTGAATGTTGGACCAAATGTATAAACATTTCTAAATGCTGAACAATAAGTTTCACAGTTTAATTGTCCACTTACTGTTAAGCTAGTTGTTTTTCCAAAGAAATCTTTTGATACATCAACTTTTCCATCATCTTTTTTAGGAAGTTTATCTAAATCTAGAGTTGTTACTCTAAACATTTCTCCAGCTCCCTCACAGTCAGAAGAAGTTATTATTGGTGTATGAACATATACAAATCCTTGTTCTTGGAAAAATTTATGTATTGCATAAGCTAGAACTGATCTTACTCTAAATACTGCTGAGAATGTATTTGTTCTTGGTCTTAAGTGAGCTATATCTCTTAAATATTCAAATGTTTGTCTTTTATTTTGTAAAGGATAATCTAAGTTTGCTTTTTGAATAACTTCTACTTTTTTAGCTATTATTTCAGCAGATTGTCCTTTTCCTTGAGATTCTTGGTATACTCCCTCTACTCTTATTGATGAAGATATTGAAAGGTGTGATATTTCTTCAAAATTTTCTAATTCTGCTCCATATACCACTTGTATTCCTTTAAAGAAAGAACCATCATTTACTTCTATAAATCCGAAATTCTTTTGGTCTCTTAATTTTCTAACCCAACCAGAAATTTCAATTTCTTTTCCTAGTAATTCTTTTTCTTTTCTGTAAAGTTCTCTAACTGTTACTTTATCCATTTCGTCCCCCTAATTTAATTTATCTTTACTGTCTACAATTTTTATACTATCTAAATGCCCTTTCACCTGAGCTCTAAACTTTTCTAAATAAAGTTTTCTATATTTTTCTCTTTCTACTTTTTCTTCAGCTGTTAACTCTCTTTCTTTTGAAAGTTTTGAAAAATAATTTACTTTAACTATTATATCTTTCATTTCCATATTACTTTTTTTTACCTCCACGCCTAATGAAATAATTATACAGTTTATTTTGAGTTTTGTCAAATTCTAAAACAGTGTAATTATTAACACTCAAAACTAAACCAAGTGCCATAAGTATTGTTAAAATTGAAGTTCCTCCATAACTAAAAAATGGCATAGGAATTCCAAACACTGGAAGTAATCCAACTGTTACAAATAGATTTATTAATACTTGAGTTATTATCATTCCCGCTACTCCAACTGCTAAATATTTTCCTAGATAATCCTTTGATATTCTACTTATTTTTAATAAATTATAATAAAGTAAAAAAAATAAAATTAACACAATAACTAATCCACAAAATCCAAGCTCTTCTCCTAATAATGCCATTATAAAATCTGTATGTATTTCTGGAAGATAACTAAATTTTTGTACTCCATTTCCATATCCTACTCCAAATATTCCACCATTTCCAAAGGCTAAAAGAGATTGAGCTACTTGATAACCTATATCTATATTACCAACATAGCCATCATGTAAAAGTCCATCTATCCACATTATTACCCTTTTTACTCGATAATCACCATTTCCAAATTTATACATTAAAGTTATTGCAATTAATCCTAAACTTCCCAGTGCTGAAACAATCTTAACAATAGTACTTGTTTTTATTTTAGTAAAAAATATCAATATAATATAAATTGATACATAGTGTATAACTGTTCCCAAATCATTTTGAGAAAATATTAAACAAAAAAATGGTAATGAAACTTTTAAAGTTCTTTTTAAAGTATCTTTTATATCTTCCTTTTTATTCTCTCCCGATTCTAAAATAAGAGATATTAATATTATAAAAGCTAATTTTAAAATTTCCGAAGGTTGAATTCCTATACCACCTATTCTTATCCAACCATAAGCACCATTAGTCTCTTTTATTATATCTGTTTTAATAACCCTACCAAATACAAACATAACTGCTAATAATATCAATGAACCCCAATAAATACTTCTATGAATCCATTTTTTCCTTAAAATTTTATAATCAATAGCACTTATAAAAAATCCCATAATTGATCCTATAATCATAAAAATAATCATAGATTTTAAACTAAATTTTTCCTGATAATCAGAAACACTATATAAATTTAAAACAGATAAAAATAAAAAAATAAATACTAAAATAAAAATAAATCTTCTATTAGCCTTTACTTCTGGTATCATTTTCCTTTTATATAATTCTTTTTCTACTTGTTTTTTTTCATAATATATACTTTTATTTTCTACTTTCACTATTTCACCCATAATTTTTTAATAATATTTATTATATCACAAATCTCTTTTTTTAGTAATAATTCTTTAATATTTTTTGCTTTAAAAAGATTGTATGATATAATAAAATAAATTTTAAAATTGGAGGTTAATGATGATAAAATTAGTAGTTCTTGATGTCGATGGAACTTTAACTGATGGAAAACTATACATTGATAATTTTGGTAACGAAATGAAGGCTTTCGATGTAAAAGATGGGTTAGCAATCTCTCAAAGTATTAAACAGGGAATAAAATTTGCTATCATTACAGGAAAAACTTCTAAGATAGTAGAAAGAAGGGGAACTGAATTAGGTATTACTGATATTGTCCAAGGAAGTCATAACAAAATTGAAGATTTAGAAAAAATATTAAAAAAATATAATTTTTCTTACGAGGAAACAGCATATATTGGCGATGACTTAATAGATTTAAAACCTATGAAGCTTTGTAAATTTAAAGCTTGTCCTAAAGATTCTGTTCAAGAAATAATTGAAGTTTGTGATTTTGTCTCTTCTAAAAATGGAGGAAATGGAGCTGTTCGTGAAATATTAGAAAAATTATTAAAAGATCAAGGTCTTTGGGAAAAAATTATAAATAATTTTTCAGCTACTGTACAATAAAAGTCTTAGTTTAACTAAGGCTTTTTATTTTTACAATTAAACATAATTAAACACAATTCTCTACAATTTAAATATATTTCTATTATACTTTTATAGTACTATAATTCCATTATCAAACAAAATTTTTTGTATTACAAACAATTAGAAATGGAGGAATTTATGAAGCTCTGTGATTTAAAAAATGGAGAAGAGGCAAAAATTTTAAAAATAGGAAATGTTGGTGAACTAAAAAAAAGATTAGTTGATATGGGAGTTACTACTGGTGGAATAATAAAACTTGAAAGAGTTGCTCCCTTAGGGGATCCTCAAGAATATATTTTAAAATCTACTGGAATTGCCATAAGAAAAGAAGATGCCAGTAATATAGAAGTTGAAAAAATTTAATTTAAATAGGGAGTGTTTTTATGATAAAATTAGCATTTACAGGTAACCCAAATGTTGGTAAATCAGCTTTGATCAACGCTATTGCTGGATCTAAATTAAAAGTTGGAAACTGGCCTGGAGTTACTGTTGAAAAAAAAGAAGCAGTATTTTTTTATAAGGGAGAGGAGATTCATTTGGTTGACTTACCTGGAGTATACAGCCTTAGCCCTTATTCTTTGGAAGAAAAAATTACTAGGGATTTTATCCTTGAGGAAAATCCAGATGTGGTAATAAACGTTATTGATTCAACAAATTTAGAGAGAAACTTATATCTTTCATATTTAATAAAAGAGTTAGATAAACCTACTATTATGGCTCTTAATTTATTTGATGAATTTGAAAAATTAAACTATAAACTTGATATAGAAAAATTTGAAAGTCTTGTTGAAATGAAAGTTGTTCCTGTATCAGCTCTAAAAAAAGTTGGTATAACTGAACTTATGGATAAAACTTTAGATCTTGTAAAAAATAGCAAGAAAGGAATTTTCTCTCTACCTTTTGGAAAAAATATAAATTCTTTAATTAAAAAAATAGTAACAGAACTTGAAGAAGATATAAATCTTACTAATCTTTTTAAAACTTATTCTCCTGAATTTGTCGCTATAAAGCTTATTGAAAATGATGAACAAATCATTAATAAATTACAAAACAATTATAATTTTAAACTTAATAATAAATTTGAAAAAGAAATTTTAAAACTTGAAACTGAATACGATAATGATAGAGGAACTATCTTAGCTGAACATAGATATGGAGCTATTAATCAAATCTTATCTAAAACTTTTACAACATCTTTACAATCAAGAATGGATTTTACAGATAAAGTTGATAAAATATTACTAAATAGAGTTTTTGGACTTCCACTTTTCTTTTTAATTATGTCTGGAATGATGACTTTAGTTTTCAGTGGAAGTGCCCCTTTTGTAAAATGGATAAGTAAATTTTTTGGTAGTTTTCTAGCAAAATATGTTGGACTTTTTGTTGAAGGAACTCCTAATTGGTTAAACTCACTTATACTTGATGGTATTTTAGGAGGAGTTGGTGGTATTCTTGTTTTTACACCAATAATGGCTTTTCTTTATTTCTTCTTAGCAATTTTAGAAGAGAGTGGATATATGTCAAGAGTTGCTTTTTTAATGGATAAAATTATGAGAAAACTAGGAATAAATGGAAAATCTTTTGTCCCTATGATTATTGGTTTTGGTTGTACAGTTCCTGCTATATATGCAACAAGAACTATGGAAGATGAAGGATCTAGAAAATTAACTGCTGCTATGACTCCTTTTATGTCTTGTGCTGCTAGACTTCCTGTTTATGGATTGTTTACTGCTGCTTTTTTTGGACAAAAAGCTGGTATGATTGTAGCCTCTCTTTATCTTCTTGGAATCTTTGTAGCTATTTTGGTTGGTCTTTTCCTAAAAAACTTTGACGAGTTTAAGTCCGACAGAAAAGCTCTTTTAATAGAGTTGCCACCATATAGAATCCCTGAATTAAAAACTGTGCTATCATCTACTTGGACAAAATGTTTTGCTTATATAAAAAGAGCTGGAAGTATAGTTTTAGGAATAATGATGATACTTTGGACTTTAACATACTTCCCTAACCAAGGAAATCCAAATACATCTTATATTTCTAAATTTGGATATGCTTTTGCTCCTGTTATGAAACCAGCTGGTTTTGGAGATAGATGGGAAACAGTTGCTGCTGTTATTCCAAGTATGGTTGCTAAGGAAGTTGTTGTTGGATTTTTATCTCAAGTTTTACCATTAGATGATGATGTTGAAGAAGAAATCACTTCTGATGAAATTATAGAAACTACTTTTACTGAAGATCTTATAGAACAAGTAAAAGGTCTTGGAACAGCAACAAAAAAATCTATAATAGGTATAGCTACTTTAGATATGGGTAGATTTAAAATGCCTACTCCTGAAGAAATTGAAGAAGAGGGAAGAGGTATTATAAAAGCAACATTTAATCTTTGGCCTAATGATGATCTAGCTCCTTTAAAAGCTTATTCATTTATGGCATTTATTTTATTAGTAGTTCCTTGTGTTACAACTTTAGGAGCTATTAAGCAAGAATTTGGTTGGAAATTTTTATGGAAGGTTGTTGGAATAATGTTGATAGTTCCTTATATCACTTCTGTAACAATATTCCAGGTTGGAAAATTATTCTTTTAATTTTATATAATCTTTTTATATAAACAAAAAATATGATTAATAACAATACATTTTTTTCAAAAAATACTTTATTTTCTCAACAAATTATAATATAATATACTGGACATTAATTTTAAAAGGAGTTGTTTATGATAAATCAAGAGAGATTAATTGACACTTTCCTTACTTATGTAAAAATAGATAGTGAAAGTTTAGAAGAAAAAGATTTTGCTGAGAAAGTTGCTGCTGACTTTAAAGAGTTAGGTGCTGAAGTATCTTTTGATAATGCTGGAGAAATTATTGGAGGTTCTGTTGGAAATCTTTATTGTAAAATAGAGGGAGATAAAACTTTAGAACCTATCCTTATGTCTGCTCATATGGATACTGTTAAACCTGGTAAAGGTATTCAACCTATCATCGAAGGAAATATAATAAAAACTGATGGATCTACAATATTAGGTTCTGATGATAAAGCTGGTATCACTTGTATATTAGAAGCTATTCGTTTAGCTAAAGAAAATAATATCAACCACCCAACTATTGAAGCTGTATTTACTATTGCTGAAGAAATTGGATTAAAAGGTTCAAAAAATCTTGATTATAAAAGAATAACTGCTAAAAAAGGTGTTGTTCTTGACAGTGGTGGAGATGCTGGAAAAATAATTTGTGCTGCACCAGGACAAGTAAAATTAACTGGAGAGTTTATTGGAAAAAGTGCTCACGCTGGGGTTGCTCCTGAAAAAGGTATCAGTGCTATACAAATTGCTGCCCATGCTATTTCTAATATGAAACTTCTTCGTATTGATGAGGAAACAACAGCAAATATTGGAACTATATCTGCAAACTTTGCAACAAATATAGTACCTGAAAGAGTAAAAGTTCTTGGAGAGGCTCGTAGTAGAGATAATGCTAAATTAAAAGCTCAAGGGGAACATATGATGAAATGTATCCAAGATGCTTGTGAAAAATTTGGTGGAACTTTTGAAGGGGAGCTTACTCATTCTTATTCTGGATATAAATATGATGAAAATGATGAATTTATAGTAGAAATTAAAAATGCTTGTGTAAATGCTGGACTTACTCCTGAACTTGCTGTTAGTGGTGGAGGAAGTGATGTTAATAATATGGTAGAAAATGGTATTAAAGCTGTTAACCTTGGTTGTGGAATGGATAAAGTTCATACTACTGCTGAGCAAATCACTATTGATAACTTAATCAATACTACTAAATTAATTTTTGAATTAATAAAAAAATAATTTTTAATTTAAAAGAATCTGATATTTGTGTCAGATTCTTTTTTATTTTTTCTATTTTAAATTTTTTTCTTTAACAAAAAAGCATTGACTAAAAAATTTAATCAATGCTTTTTATTTTTAAATATTTTTATTGAATAAGATTTTATCTTCTCCAATATCTTTATCCTGTTTCACAACAAGATTAATATCCTTTGCTTCAGGTATATTATTTTTTATAGCTTTTAAAACTGAATCAATTATTTTTGAATAATTTAAAGTAGGTTCTTTGAAACTATCAATTTCTATTTCAACATTTACTCTATCTGAATAAATATCTACATCATAATCTACTTTATAATCAATCACATTGGATAAATCCACTCTTAACTGATTTTCTATTTTATCCTCTATAATATCTTGAGGACCTTTTGCAAAAGAAAAAACTGATAATATAGCAAATATTAATAGTAACCTTTTCATTTCTTTCTCCTATTCAATAGACATAAGTTTACAATTAATTACATTTTCTAGATGATTAATCTCCTCTATTGCCTCTTCCACAGAAAGTGTCATATGAATAACTTCCATAAATATAATAACAGTTGCTGAATTATTCATTGGAATATTTTGATTTATAGTTAATATATTACCATTAACAGAACTTATATAGTTTAAAACATTAGAAAGGCTTCCTTGAGTATGTTCTAAAACAACAGAAATCAAAGCTCTTTTTCCATGTGATTCTTTAGATGGAGCAAATACAAAATCTTTATATTTATAATAAGTACTTCTACTTATTCCAACTTTTTTTACAGCTTCACTTATATTTTTTACTTTTCCCTGTTCTAAAAGTTCTCTAGCTTCTATTACTTTATCAAAATAATCTGGTAAAATCTCCTTGCTAACTATTAAATATTTATTCATTTATTTCATCTCCGAACTCAATCTTATTTTTCTTCTTTTTTTGGAGTTTCTATTAAAACAAATTCTAATTTTTCTCCCTTATTAGTTGTTAATACTAATCCTTTTTCAGTTACTTCATAAGTTGCAACTGCTCCTAATTTTGATAAAAATTCATCTTCAGCCTTCATTGCATCTACTGGACCAGCCATTTTTGTACTTCCAGCTTCTCCAACAGTAATTTTATTTCCGTTTAATTGATATTTTCCAAAATAATGATTAACTCCTGCAAATCCAAAAACATTATCTTCAGCAAAATTTAAAGTTATTTGGTAATCTTTAGCTTGTTGAACTAAAGCATATTGCTTACCTACTAAATTTTCTGTCT
This sequence comes from Fusobacterium sp., assembly GCF_029258315.1. Classification (GTDB taxonomy): domain Bacteria; phylum Fusobacteriota; class Fusobacteriia; order Fusobacteriales; family Fusobacteriaceae; genus Fusobacterium_B. The sequence continues at coordinate 33,653 of NZ_JARHZE010000048.1, forward strand.
TAGATACTCCTGTATTTGTACATCCTACCATCATTAATAAAAACATTAATCCTAAAAATATTTTTTTCATTTTTTCCTCCTTAAAATTAACTATTTTGTTTCTTTATAAGCTTTGACTTAGTTTTCGATGATTTTGTTTTTTTTATTTAAAAAAATTATAAAAATACTTGCTATTATTATCATTGCTAAACTTACCAAATGAGGAGCTCTAAGTCCCATCATCATCAAATCTTCAGCTCTAAAAAAGCTAACAAAAATTCTTATTGAGCTATAAATTATAATGTATGAACACCACACCACTCCAGCAGGATAATCTTTTTTTCTTAAAACAAACCAAATAAATAAAAATCCTATAAAGTTTAAAATCATCTCATATATCATAGCTGGATGTAAAGGTAAATTTGGAAATTCTTGTCCAGCTGGTGAACTTTCTGGAAAAACAATACCCCAAGGTACATTCTCAGTTATTTTTATTTTTTCACTGATAGGTAAAGTTTTATAATAATCAAACCATTGATAAAAAGATGGTTTTAAAGAAAAAATATATTTATATGGGGTAAAAGTGGGAACCCCATAAATTTCTCCATTCATAAGATTTCCTATTCTTCCAATGCTTTGTCCTAAAAGCAGAGGTCCTGCTGCAAAGTCTCCAAGTTGTAATGGATTTATTTTTTTTATATATCCGTAGATACAAGTTCCTATTATTCCACCTATTATTCCTCCGTGAATAGCCATTCCACCTTTCCAAACAGCTAGTATATCTTGAGGATAAGCTAAATAATAATCTAAATTAAATAAAACATAATAAAGTCTTCCACCTAGAAGTCCTGAAATCATTGCTACAAATGCATAGTTTTCTATTAACTCTGGTGAAAATCCCTTATCTTTTGCTGCTTTTTTACCAAGTTCTATCCCTAACAAGAAAGATATAGCATACATCAAACCATAATAAGTTATTTTTATTTTTCCTATTGTTATAAATATTGGATTCATTATCCTATCTCCTATAATTTAATTTTTTTATAAAAATAGTTTATCACGGAAAAAAAATTTTTGCAATAAATAAAAATAAAACAGAGAGGGGCTAACAATCTGTTTTATTTTTAACATATATAAGTTTTAAGGAAACAAGATGGTAAAATCTTAAAATAAAATGTTTTAAAATACCTATCTTTGTATAGAATAATTATACCAATTAATTTGCTTTTTTTGAAATATTAATTTATAATACTGTTATAAGAAAAACTTATAAAGGATTGGGGAAATTATGACTTTAAAAGATATGGAGTATGTTTGTTGCATTGCTGAATTTAATAATTTTTCAAAAGCAGCTGAAAATTTATTTATTAGTCAGTCAGCTTTGAGTCAATCAATTACAAAACTCGAAGACGAGATTGGACTGCAACTTTTTAGTAGAACTAATAAGGGAGTTTTTTTAACCTATGCTGGGGAGATTTTTTTAGAAGAGGCTAATAAAATAATATCTCAAACAAAAATATTTAAAGAGAAACTTGAAACTTTATCCTCTTGTAAAAAGAGAACCTTGGGTATAGGGGTTTACCAATTTTATGGTAGATATTTTTTACCGAAAATAATCCCAGAATTTAGAAAAACTTTTCCTGACGTTCAAATTAAAATAATAGAAGATTCTCAATATAATCTTGAAAAAATATTACTTGATGATGAAGTTGACTTGGTTATCTCTGCTTTTTTAGATTTTAATCCTAAAATAATTTATAAAAAAATTTTTACTGAGGATATTCTTTTAGCCGTTTCAGAAAAAAATCCAATCAATTCAAAAATAACTAAAAATAATATTGATTTATCATTTTTTAAAGAGGAAAATTTTATTTTGTTGATGAGAGGAATAAAAGCTAGAAAAAATATTGATAAAATTTGTGAATCTTTAGATTTTAAATTAAACTATCTTTTAGAAACTAAAGATTTTGAAACTGTAAATTCTTTGGTAGCTCAAAATATTGGGGTTGGATTTGTACCAAGCTCTGTTGATAAACTTGAAGGTGTGAAATATTATAAAATAAATAACTCTTATAGTAGCCGTGAATTTTTTATAGCCTATAAAAAATCTACTCAAAAACCTTACATACTTTCAGAGTTTACTAAAATAGCCTCATCTTTATCTAAAAATAAATAAAAATTTTTATCTTTAGTTTTATGACTTACATAGAAAAAAGAGCTAAGATTTTATTTCTCAGCTCTTTTTATTATACTTTTAAAATTTATATCCTATTCCTATACCAACTTTATAATCTTTATTCTTAGAAGAAGTAATATATTCTCCATTTATATTATAGGAAATTCCATTCTCTAATTCATACTCCATTGATGTTTTAATTTTAGCTCTTGTTCTATCACTTTCTGCTGATAAAATTTCAAAATCTTTTGTTGCTCCATTTATTTTTCCTGTTAAATATTCATTTTCATACCCATCAATAGCATACATTAAAGATGTTCCTACTTTTAATTTTAACTCTCCTTTTGAAAGATTTAGTTTTTTTACTAAATCAATTCCTGTTTCTGTATCTAAAGAATTAAAACTTTTTTCTTTTACACTCATTGTTAAACTTTGATTACTTTCTTCATTTATTCCCTCTTGCTTTATGTAAGAAAAAATCATATTGAAGTATGGTTCTACATAAATCTCTCTTCCTAAAGAATAACTATATCTTATCTCACCAAACATATTAAAGGAATTATCTTCATATTCTTTGTTTACACTCATACTTTGATAAGCATTACTTACTGTTCTTGTACTATCATAAAAACTATGTTGATACCCTATTCCTGCTTTTAATTGTAAATTATTTATATCTTTTTTAGCATAAGATAAAATTGAAATACTATTTCCTTTCAGTTTAGAATTTCCAGAAATATCTGTTGAACTTTTAGTTCCTCCTACAACAAATCCTAAACTTGCATTTGATTTTAAACCATACTCTCCATATGCA
>NZ_JARHZE010000057.1 GCF_029258315.1 Fusobacterium sp.
TCAATCCTTAACAATTAATAATTTAATACAATAGGTTCATCATAGAATGATTAGTACTATTTAAAAAATTTAGAACCAACTAAGAATTCAGGTATTTTTATATCTTTTTCAGATAATTTTATTTTGATAGTTTCTTTTATAAGATCACTTAACATTTGATCAATCTCAATAAGTCTTCTTTTAGACTCTTCTCTTTCTACATAAAGATTATCCTCTTCATTTTTTCTTCTAGTAACATCAGCGTGCTCTTTTCTTTCCATAAGAACTTCTATTATGTTATCAGTTAATTTTGAGAATATAGAATATTCATCCATATAAATATTAGAATAATTTTTAATCTCTAACCATTGATTTTCAATAGAGGAAACTTTATTTTTTATAGCATCAAAACTTCTTGAAAAAGCAAACTTATCTTCAGTTAAGATTTTTATTTTTTTATCATAATTTTTCTCTAAAGATAGTTCAACAGATATAGAAGCAAGATTTCTAAGAGACATATGTGCAACACTAGAAATAGCTGGACCATTTCCTTTTGCGAAGTCATCTTTTTCACCTTTTAAGTTATTTTCAATTAAGGCCTCACTAGATTCAACTAAAGAAAGAAGAGAGTTTCTATATTTTTCAAGTCTATCTCTAAGTTCAAAAGTTTTTTCTTTTAATTCTTCCTCTTCTTTTTTCTGAAGTTCTTCAATCTCAATAGTTAATTTTTTAATTTTTGTTTCATAAGAAGCTAATTTTAATTTTGCTTTTATTTGGGAAATTTTATCAACAGCATCATCAGAAATAGAAGGAGCGTTGTTAAGCTCAGTTTCAATTAATTGAAGTTCCTCTTTTTTTTCCGCAAACTCCTCTGAATATTTAGAAGATAGTTTTTGATTTTCAGCTTGAACATATAATTCTATTTTATTAAGTACATTTTCAACTATATCATCAATAGAATCAAAAGATATTTGTGAAGCACTAATAAAAATATTATCTTCATTTATTACTTGTTCAGTCTCTGGATTAATAATATTTCCATTGTTAAAAATAAACATATTTCCTCCCGATTATTAATATTTATATGAAATTTTTTTAGTAAATTTAATAATTTAATTGTATCATAAAAAAGTTTACGAGTAAAGAAAAAGTATAACCCAAACAAATATTTGATAAAAAAATCTTAAGAAAAATAAAAAGCATTAAATTTCTTTTTTTGATATAATAAAACTAGAAAAAATATTTAGGAGATAAGATGAAATTTAAGTTAATTGGGAATAATTCATATTCTATACTTGAAAGTTTAAAAAAATCTTTAGAAGAGTGTAATGAGTTTTTATTTATAGTTTCTTTTATAAGATTTTCAGGGATACAAATTTTATTGGATATATTAAAAAAGCTCGAAGAAAAAAATATAAAAGGAAAAATCCTTACTTCAAACTATATGAATGTTACAGAAAAGAGAGCTTTGGAGAAGATAATAAAATTTAAAAATATAGAGTTAAAATTTTTTGATGGTGATATTCAAGGGTTTCATCCAAAAACATATATTTTTAAAAATGAGAAGGGAATAAAAATATTACTTGGTTCTTCTAATATCTCTTTTGGTGGGCTTAAAAGTAATATCGAATGGAATAATGAGATCTTTTTTGAAAAAGATGATAATGAGATAGAGGAAGTTTTAAATGAATATAATTATATTTGGGAGAGATCTTTTCCCTATGATCCATTAAAATTTAATGATTCAAATTATATAAAGGATGATTATAGAAATAATGGACGAGAGATAAAACCAAATTATATGCAAAATCTAGCTCTTGAAAATCTAAAGAGAATTAGAGAGAATGGAGGGAAAAGAGCTCTAGGAATATCTGCCACAGGGACAGGAAAAACATATTTAGCTGTTTTTGATATAAGAGAGTTTAAACCTAAAAGAGTTTTGTTTGTAGCTCATAGAGAGGAGATATTAAACTCTGCCCAAATAAGTTTTAAAAAGATAATAAAAGAAAAAACTTTGGGAAAATATACAGGGAATAAAAAAGAATTGGATAGAGATTTTATTTTTTCAACAATCCAAACTTTACATAAAAATTTAGATAAATTTGAAAAAGATTATTTTGATTATATAGTTATAGATGAGGCTCACCATATAGGAAGTGAAACTTATAATAAGATTTTAGATTATTTTAGTCCAAAGTTTTTATTGGGGCTTACAGCCACTCCAGAGAGATGTGATGGCTATAATATATATGAGGTGTTTGAAGGAAATATACCGATGGAAATAAGGCTTAGAGAGGCCCTAGATAACGACTTGGTATCCCCTTTCCATTACTTTGGGATAACAGATATAAAAGAAGTGGATTTATCAGATGTAGATTTAAATAAAATAGATGAAGTTGCTAAAAGGTTGATGATAAATAAAAGGACTGATTTTATTTTAGAAAAAATTAAATTTTATGGTTTCTCTGGAAATAAAATGAAAGCTCTAGGATTTTGTGCCAATATAAATCATGCTAAATTTATGAGTGAGGAATTTAATAAAAGAGGGGTTGTAAGTGAGGTTTTAACTGGTGAGGACAGTCCAGAAAAAAGAGAAGAAATAATAAAAAGGTTGGAAGATAATGAGGATAATCTAAAAATCATTTTTACCGTTGATATTTTTAATGAGGGTGTAGATATACCTAGTATAAATTTGGTTCTTATGCTTAGACCTACAAATTCTCCAATTGTTTTTATACAACAACTTGGAAGGGGACTTCGTAAAACTAAGGAAAAAGAGTTTGTAACTGTTTTGGATTTCATAGGAAATCATAAAAAAATATTTTTAATAGCTCTAGCTTTATCAGGAAATACAACCTATGATAAGGATCATATAAATCATCAAATAAGATCAGATTTTTCATCTTTTTCAAAATCTGCCTATATTGGAATGGACGAAATTTTAAAAGAGAGAATACTAGAACAAATAGAAAATGAAAATTTTAACACATTAAAGTATTTAAAGGAGGAGTATAATAATTTTAAAAATTATTTAAAAAGAATTCCAAGTTATTTTGATTATATAGATTGTGAGGGAGCTCCAAATATATATAAATTTATTTTAAAATATAAAAGTTATTATAATTTTTTAAAATCTATCGGAGAGGATATTTTTAAGACAGATGAAGGTGAAAGAAAAATAATGGAAGAGGTAGAAAGTTATCTTCCATTAAAAAGAATATATGAGATACTGATAATAAAATTACTATTGGAAAAAGATGAGATAGGGATAGAGGATTTAAAAAGAGAGATAAGAAAATATCAAGAAAGTTTTGAAGAGAAAACTATAATTCACTCTTTTAAAAATATATCTTGGGATTTTTTAGATAGCAGTGATAAAAAAAGAAAAACTAAGTTAGTAGAGAATGAAAATTTTATTTTAAGAAAGACAGAGATATTTAAGAAAAGTTTAGAGAATAAAGAGATAAAAAAATATTTAGAAGAGGCTATACTTTTTGGAATAAGGGAGTATATAAATAAATTTGGAAATAAAAATTATGGAATACCATTTTTAAAATTAAATGAAAGTTATTCTATGAGAGAGGTGGCACTATTAAGTAACTACGGGAAACTACATAGTTCTTATAGAAATGGGATAAACCCGAGTGAAGATAAAAAAACTTTTTACCTTTTTATAAATTTAGAAAAAGATGATGAGATGAAATTTAAATTTAATAATACTATTATAGATAGAAGACACTTCACTTGGTTTACTAAAACAAGCACAAGTATAGATTCAGAGGTTGGACAAAATTTTATAAAAAATAGGGAAAGAGGGATAGTTTTACATTTCTTTATTAGAAAATTTAATAAGATAGATGGGATAACTCAACCTTTTGTATATGTAGGACAGGGGGATATTGTTGAGTATAGTGGAGAAAAACCAATAAAATGCAGGGTAGAATTAAAAAATAAAATAGATAAAGAAACATACGAAGAATTTACAAAATAAGGAGAAAAATATGAAAACAAAAGGGATATTATTTGATTTAGATGGGACACTTATGAATACTTTAGAGGATTTGACAGATAGTACTAATTATATTTTAGAAAAAAATAACTTTCCAAAAAGAACAATTGAAGAGATTAGAAGTTTTGTGGGAAATGGAATAAAAAAACTTATAGAAAGAGCAGTGCCAAGTGGAACTGATGAAAATAAAATAAATGAGTGTTATGAAGATATGCTAGTGTATTATAAGGATCACTCAATGATAAACACAGGACCATACATAGGAACAAAAGAACTTATAGAAAGATTACACCAAGAGGGATATAAAATAGCTGTTATTACAAATAAGGCTCAAAATTCTGCTGATATAATAGTTAATAAATTTTTTGGTGATTCAGTTGATTTAGTTATTGGGGATAATAAAAAAATGCCTCTAAAACCAAATCCAGCTGGAATAAATAAAGTTTTAGAGTATTTCAATTTAACAAAAGAGGAAGTAGTTTATATTGGAGATTCTGAAGTGGATTTACAGACAGGAAATAATGGAGAGGTTAGAACTATACTTGTTCTTTGGGGATTTAGAGATAAGGAATTTTTACAAAAAAAAGGTGGAGAAGTTTTTGCTAATAATGTAGAAGAGCTAGAAAAACTTATAAAATTGAAATAAAATTTGGAGGAATTATGGGGAAAAAAATACTTATAGTAGAAGATGAAATAAATTTATTGCAAGTTTTAAAGGATAGTTTAGAAAAAGAAAATTTTGAAATAATTGAGGCTTGCAATGGAGAGATAGGTATGGATCTATTCTATGAAAAAAAACCTGATTTTATTTTACTTGACATCAATCTTCCTAAAAAAAACGGTTGGCAAGTGTGCCAAGAGATTAGAGAAGAGTCAAATATCCCAATAATAATGATGACAGCTAGAGATTCGGAAATAGATGAATTGAAAGGTTTGAATATAGGAGCAGATGACTATATTACAAAACCATTTAATTTAAAAATATTAATTGTAAAAATAAAAAAACTTTTAAAAATAGATGAGAATAGTAGCTATAAAAAAGGAGAATTATTTATAGACTTTAAAGGGGGAAAATTAACAATCTCCAATGAAGAGGTTGAACTTACAAGAAGAGAGATACAATTTTTAGAATATTTAATAAGGAATAAAGGGATTATATTTACAAGGGAACAACTTTTAAATGAAATATGGGGATTTGATTTTGAAGGAAATGATAGAGTTGTTGATACCCTAGTAAAAAGAATAAGAAAAAAATTGGGAATTTATAGTGAAAATATAAGAACAATAAGAGGGATGGGATATATTTATAATGAAGATTAAGATTAATTTTTTTAGGAAAATTTTTATCTTATCAATATTCATAGTATTTTTTACAGTGGTAGTTGGTTATATTTTAAATATTTTTTTCTTAGATAGATTTTATATTTATAGAAAAAAAGAAAGTATGAGGATAGCAGCTGAAACTACAAAAACTTTGATTTCAAAAAAATATAAAGATGAATTTGAAGAGTATAGAGAGGACTTAAAAGACAAAGAGGGAATAGATATTTCAATAGTCAGAGGGAAAAATCATTTGAGAAGAAAGGGAGAGGTTGGAAAGATAAGAGAGGGGTTTAATATTACAAATATCGCAAGAACCAACAGTAAACTTTTAATATATAATGAGACTTTACCAGATAATAGAAATTTAGTTTTAAGAACCTCACTTTCTGTTATGAGTGCTCATAAACATGAGATGAATATATTTAACTTAGTGACAACTATAATATCTGTTTTTATAAGTATGATTTTAGGAAGGATATTTTCTAAAAAGATAACTTCTAATTTAGAAAAATTAAATAAAGCTACTAAAAAAATATCAGTTTTGGATTTTTCAGAGAAAATAGATATAAAATCTGGTGATGAGATAGAGGAGCTAAGCAACAGTATAAATACTATGTCAAAGGATTTAAATTCTTCAATAGAAAATATAAAATCTTTTTCTTCAAATGCCTCTCATGAACTAAGAACTCCAATAACAGTTATAAATACTTATGCTCAAGCTTTAACAAATGGTGTTGCAAAAACTGAAGAAGAGAGAAAAAAATATTATAGTGCTATTTTAAAAGAAAGTAATAATATGTCTGACTTAGTTAATAATCTGCTTATTATTTCAAGACTTTCTTCTCCGGGAATAAAATTAAATAAAGAGAAAATAAATCTTTTGGATTTAATAAAAGAGAGTATTGAAAAGTATGAGATTTTAGAGCTTGAAAAAGATATTGAGTGGGATATAAAAATAAAAAATGAAAGATTAATCTGTGATAAAAAAATATTTAAAATAGCTATGGATAATATTATTCATAATGCTTTAAAATATTCAAAAGATTCAGAAAAAATAAAAATATATAGTTTTGAAAATGAAATATGTATTGAAAATAAGATAGAGAATAAAATAAAAGATGTAGAAAAATTATGGGAACCTTTTGCAAGGGGAGAAAATGCCAATGAACTAAAAATCCAAGGCTATGGTTTAGGATTAGCACTTATAAAAAGGATAATGGATTTAAATAATATTCCTTGTGGAATAAAACTTAAAGATGAAAACTTTATATTTTATTTTGACATATTGAGGTCATAAATAACTGGTAATATTTTACTACAAAGGAAAAACAAATGGCGGAGGTAAAATATGAAAAGATTTATGGTAGTAGCAGCAATGATGACTTTAATAGGAAGTATGGCTTTCTCAAAGGACACATACAGAAGAGGGGATTATCATCATAACAGAGGAGGATATTGTCACGAAAATAATTACAGAAATGGTGGTTACAAAGATAGCGAAAGTAGAATTCTTATGGATGAAAAGAGAATTGAAATAAGAAAAGAGTTATTAAAAGATAATCCTGATTGGACAAAAATAGAAAAATTAAAAGTTGAGATGGCTACTGAGTCAGCTAAATCAAGCACAGAGAGAATGAAAGAAAGACACGAATCAAGAAGTTAAAAAGAAATGAAGCAAGTAATTGCCCCAGCAAATAAGTAATAGATTCATCAAAATGGAAAACCTTTTTTATGTTGATATAAAAGAGGTTTTTTATTTTAAATAGAATATTGTTGATAGAAAAAAAGTGATTCATAAATTTGAAAAAAGTGATATAATATACAAAGGGAATAAAAAAATATTAAGGAAGGGAAAGAGATGGAGAATTTATTTAATCTAATAGTATCACTATTAGCAACAACAACAGGGGCAATAAGTGGAATAGGTGGAGGAATAATAATAAAGCCATTATATGATGCTTTTTCTGGTTTACCTATATCAACAATTAACTTTATGTCTGGATGTACAGTTTTTTCAATGAGTATTGTTTCACTTTTAAAAAGTAGAAATAGTGGGGCAAAATTAGATAAGGTTAAAAGTACAGTTTTAGCTTTGGGAGCAGCAGTTGGTGGAATAATAGGAAAACAAGTTTTCCAATGGACAAGAGAAGTTTTAAAAAATGATAATTTAATTGGAGCTGGACAAGCAGTTATTCTTATTATAATGACTGTTTATGTATTTTTCTTTATAAAAAATAAAGATAAGATAAAAATGAAAAATATTGAAAACTTAATTGTAGCAGCAATAATTGGATTTTCTTTAGGGATGATATCAGCATTTTTAGGAATAGGTGGAGGACCAATAAATATTGCAATATTAGCATATTTCTTCAATATGGATTCAAAAACTTGTTCATTAAACTCAATATATATAATTTTCTTTTCACAAACAACAAGTTTAATTACAACTTTTGCTACAAAAACAGTTCCTACATATGATACTATGGGATTAATATTTATGATAGTGGGTGGAATAGCTGGAGGATTCTTAGGAAGTACAATATCTAAAAAATTATCTAATAAGGGTGTAGATAAAATATTCTCAGTTGTTTTAGTTGTAATCTTAATGATTTGTGTATATAACTTTTTTAGATTTATTTAATTTACAGAATTTTTTTTACAGGCTCATAAAAAATGCTAGAGGAAATTTTCCTCTAGCATTTTTTAATTTTCCATTCTTCCAAGTTTACTTCTTTCTTTCCAATCAGGCATAAATTTTGCCACATAGTTATAAAAATTTTTACTATGGTTAGGGTGCTCTAAATGAGCTATTTCGTGAAGAACTACATATTCAGCAAATTTTCTACTTTGTTTAAGTAGTTCACTATTTAAGTTTATATTTTTTTTGTAAACTTCACAAGATCCCCAATTTCTTTTCAAAGTTTTAATAGTAAATTTATTAATCTTTTTTTTAGTCAATTGAAGATAATTTTTTAAAATCTCTCCTAAGATAGTCTTACCCTGTTCTCTATACCAATAATTTACAATATCTCTTTTATAATCTCTATCATTGGGATGTTTTGTAAATATATATAGTTTATTATCTCTAAAAAGAATTGAATCTCTATCACTTTCAGTTATTACAAGTAAGAATTTTTTTTCAAATATATTTAAAATCTCCCCTGTTTTGTATTCAAGCCTATTTTTTTTAATAGTTTTTACTTTTGAAAGACTGTCTATTATCCACTTTTCTTTTCGAACTATCATATTTTCTACTAAGGTTAAAGGAACTCCCTCTGGAAGAGAGATTTGAAGTTCCTCTGTGGTTTTATTTACTTTTAGAATGATACTTTTTATTTTTTTTCTTTTTATATCTATTTTAATATTTTTTAAACTTTCAGGTAATTTTAACATATTTATTTATTTTGAAAATTTAATAATTCATATACTTTTACAAGATAAAAAGTTTTAAAGTCTTCAGACTTCTCTAAAACCTCATTAAAATCAAACCATTTTCCCTCTAACTCTTCCCCTTCATCTAAGTGTAAAGATTTTTGAGTGGCTCCATTTTTTAATTTTAAAATGTATAGGCTTAATTTTTCCTCTGTATATCCTGGAGATATAGCTAGAGGTTTTTTTTCTATGTATATGATATCATAATCTTCTTTATTGTATCCTCCTTCTTCAGAAACTTCTCTATAAAGAGCATCCATATCTATTTCTCCCGGATCTATAAGTCCAGCTATAACTTCAATAGAATTTTTTTTAAGTCCAGGTCTAAATTGTTCTACGAAATATCCTTTTTTTCCATCTTCAGAAACTAAAAGAGCAGCAATGGCACTTTGTTTTTCTAAGTATTCTAAAGTCATTCCATTTTGAGGATGTTTCATTTTTCTAGGTTTTAAAAACATAAATTCTTCCATTTTTATTATCTCCCTTTTATTTAAATAAATTTTCTACATTTAAATCTACTTTATAGATAACATCTTTTCTTTCAATTATTACTTGAACCTTATCATATATATCTTTATCATTTCTCAATTTTTCAAGAAATTCTTTAGATGGATTGATAGCAATAGGATTTCCCACAGATTTTAACATAGAATAATCCCCGCTTGTATCTCCATAGGCATAACTTTTATTTAAGTCTAAATTATATTTTTCACAAAAATAGTTTAGACTTTTAATTTTATTTTTTGAATCCCACATAGGTGAAATTTCTCCAGAAAATTTACCATCTTTAATATGGTAGATAGATCCCTTGTAATCATCAGCATCAAATTTTTTAGCCATTCTTTTAACTAAAAAATCAGGACTTCCAGAGATGAAAATAACCTTATGTCCTTGTTCCTTGTGCCATTTTATTCTTTCACGAGTGTAAGTATAAACTCTATTTCCTCTTAAATTTAAAACTTGATCTGATACAAAATCATTATCTTTTTCAGCTATCCCTCTCATTGCATTGACATAGCTCTCTGTTAAAGATAAAAGATATTTGTCATAGTCCCCTTTTCTTTCAGTCCAAAGAGTAAAAGGTTCTTTGACAGTTTCTTCATAAGCTAGAGGATCAATCAATTCATATTTTATCATTTTTTTGAAATGCTCAATCAGAAGAGAATTTCTATAAATAGTTCCATCAATATCAAAAAAAGCTCCAATCATATTTTTCCTCCGTTACAATATAATATTATTTAATATTTTATCATATGAAAAAACTTTAATAAAGTATTTTTAAAAATTATATTGAAAAAATAAAAAATTACTAAAATATTAACACAAAGATACTTTTTATTTTTTTGATTAAAAAAATAGATTCTATACGAATAATTTTAATTTTTTAGGTAAAAAAATCTATTAAAATTAAAAAAAATAGATATAAAAAAAATCAAAAAATTAAAAAAAAGATAGCTTAAATATTGGCCTATATTAAAATAAAAATAAACCTTAAAAAAATTATTTTTTAGCTTTTATTTTCTTTAAAAATATGATACTATTTTATAAACAAATAAAAAAATAATTTAACGGGGGGAAATAGTTATGATGAAAAAAAAGGATTTTGTGGCTTTATATCAGGAGTTAGGAAATATTGAGAACTTTACAACAGCATCTCAGCAGGTTGAACTTTTTATGGAAACAATGAGAGTTGCAATGGAAAGAGATGAACTTGTAATTTTAAGAAAATTTGGTAATTTTGAAAAAAGAATATTAAATGGAAGAGCTGGAAGAAATCCTAAAACAGGTGAGTCTTTAATAACTGAAACAAAGTATAGAGTAAATTTTAAACCAGCTTCAACTTTTAATAAAAGAATAGATGATTATACGAAAGAACAGGAAGAAAAAAAGAAATCTACAAAAAAATCTAAGAAAAAATAGAGAAAAATAAAAAACTAGATTAAAATTTTAATCTAGTTTTTTTATTTAAATAATTTTATTATAATATAAGTATTAGATTGACATATATACTAAATATGAAGTATACTATATTATTAGATAAAGTATTTTTTGTTACAAAGAAATTGAAGGAGACTTGATATGAAAATAGAATATTTATACAAAAATATAGAATTTACTTCTAATATTGCAAAGGAAATAATACCAGCTATATTATTAAAGTATAGTACATTAAAAAGAGAGAAATTAATAGAGATGGTGTATCTATATCATATTCTTAATGGAGGATTAGAGACTAAGAATAATGAAAAATCAAATATTAAAACAGCTCTTACAGATTTAAAAGAAAAAGAGATAATAGAACAACCAAAAATTGGTTACTATCAACTAACTGAAAAATATCAAGCAAAAATTAAATTGGGTGAAGATAATTTAATTAAACTTCCGTTTGAAAGACAACCTGAAGAAGAGGTAGAGGTTGAAGATTTAGAAGAAGAGGTAAAAAACTTATGT
>NZ_JARHZE010000064.1 GCF_029258315.1 Fusobacterium sp.
TCTTTTAAAAATTTTTCTATTCCTCTATCTGTTAACTCGTGTTTTGTCATTGAAATTAAAGTTCCATATGGTATTGTTCCTATATGAGCTCCTGCTTTTGCTGCCTCTTTAGCGTGCCAAGGATTTCTAATACTTGCTGCTATTATTTCAGTTTTTATATTATGTTTTTCAAAAATTTTAGATATATCAGATATTAATTGTAGACTATTTTCTCCAATATCATCTAGTCTTCCTAAAAAAGGACTGACATACGTAGCTCCTGCTCTTGCAGCTAATAAAGCTTGTGTCGCTGTAAAAATTAAAGTTACATTTGTTTTTATTCCTTTTTCAGTTAATTTTTTACAAGCTTTTAATCCCTCTACTGTCATTGGAAGTTTTATTACAATATTTTTATGAATATTTGCTAAAGGCAGAGCCTCTTCTACCATTTTATCACATTCTAATGAAACCACTTCTGCACTAACAGGTCCATCAACTATCTCTGTAATCTCTTTTATTGTTTCTTTAAAATCTCTTTTTTCTTTTGCTATTAAGCTTGGATTTGTAGTCACCCCACAAATAACTCCCATCTCATTTGCTTCTCTTATTTCATTTAAATTAGCTGTGTCTATAAATATTTTCATTTTTTTCTCCTTTTTTAATAGTATATAAATTCATAAAAAACTTGTTTAATCTTTCACTTTTTCAACTTCTTCTCTTAAAGGAATTGAATCTTGAGCTCCTTTACGAGTGACTGCAATAGAAGAAGCTTTACTTGCAAAAACAATAGATTCTTCTACACTTTTCCCTTCAGAAAGTCCTAGAACAAAAGCTCCATTAAAACAATCTCCAGCAGCAGTTGTATCTATGGCTTTTACTTTATAGGCTGGAAAATGTTTTATTTCTTCTTTATTAACTAAAAGAACTCCATTTTCTCCTAAAGTAACCATAACATTTTTAACCCCTTTATCTAAAAAGTATTTTGCACCTTTTTCTATATCTTCAATACAATCTATTTTTTCTAATTTAGCTAGATGTTTTAACTCTGTTTCGTTTGGAGTAAAATAATCTATATTCTTTAAAATTTCTTCAGAAATATTTTCTGGAGCTGGGGCTGGATTTAAAATTATAGTTTTACCCAATTCCTTTCCTCTTTTTATGGAATACTCAACAGTTTCCATCGGGATTTCAAGTTGCAATACTAAATAATCTGACTTTATAAAACTTTCTTCATTTTTTCTCAAATAATTTATATCACAAAAATTATTTGCTCCTGGGATTACAACAATACTATTTTTTCCATTTTTATCAACATATATAATTGCCGTCCCTGTTGGGATTCCTTCTTGAATTTTTAAATTATCTGTTTTTATATTATATTTAACTAAATTTGATATCTGTTTTTTACCTAATTCATCATTCCCAACACAACCTAATATTTCTATATTTCCGCCCAATTTTCCAATGGCACAAGCTTGGTTTGCACCTTTACCACCATTCGAATATTTTATAGTTTCGCCAAATACAGTTTCGCCAATAATTGGCATTTTCTCCATAGAAATAGAGATATCGGCATTAAGGCTCCCTATAACAAGTATGTTTTTTTTCATAACCCCTCCTTAAATTTTTATGAAAATATTTTAAGAAAACATTTTCATAAATCTATTCTATAATTTTTATTTATATTTTGTCAAGATTTTTTTATTAAAAAATTTAGATTGACAAACCCATTCTTTTTATATCATAATATATTAATGAATTTTATATAATTTTATTGAAAGGAAATTTTTTATGAAAATTAAAGATATTGCTAGCTTAGCTGGAGTTTCTATTGCCACAGTATCAAAAATTATAAATAATAAAGATGAGGCTATTAATCCAAAAACGAGAGAAAAAGTTTTAGAAATTGTAAAAAAATATAATTATACCCCTTATAATATGATAAAACAATCAACTGATAAACACACCTTTACTTTAGCTATAATCTTTAAGGGAAATGAAGTAAACAATACAATTCTTAATAATATTATTAAAACATCTCAAAAAAGAAATTATTCTATTCTTATATACTTGAGTGATTTTAATTTAGAAAAAGAATTACAACATATTACTTCAATAGTTAAAAATAATGTAGATGGGGTTATATGGGAAACAGTTTCAGACGAAAGTTTTATAAATAAAAATTATTTTGAAAAAAATGATATAAAATATCTATATCTGAATTCTAAAGAATCTGGATATTTTATAGATTTTCCAAAAGGGATATATTTAGCTACAAAAAAACTTATTGAAAAAGGACATAAAAATATATTATTTTTTGGCGGTGATAACCAAGAGGAAAAAGAAAATTTTAAAAAATCTTTTTTTGATGAAAACATACCCTTTGATGAAAAATTTATAATTTCAACTTTAAAAGATTTAGAAAATATTCTTATTGAAAAAAAAATTACTGGAATTATAACAAAAACTATGGTTCAAGCTAAATTTTTAAAATCTAAATTAAAAGATATGAGATATAAAATTCCTGAAGATGTTTCTCTATTAACATTTTCAAATGACAACAATTCTTCTCAAATATCTTTTTTCAATATTCATGAAGGGAAAATGGCTGAATTAATCACAGAAAACCTAATAGCTCTTTGTGAAAAAAGAGAGTACGATAACTTTTTTAATCAAGAATTTTTATTAAATAATGAAAGTACAATAAGAGATATAGAAAATAGCAAAAGAAAAATAGTTGTCATCGGAAGTATTAATACGGATATAACTTTAAATGTTGAAGAGTTTCCTAGTAAAGAAAAAACTATTGTTATTGATAAACACCTAACTTCCATAGGTGGTAAAGGGATTAACCAGACTTTAGGGGTTCATAAAATGGGAGTTCCTATTTCTTTAATTGGAAAAATTGGTGATGATGTGGAAGGAAGAAAAATTCTCTCTAAACTTTCCTCTGAAGGAATTGAAGTAAATGGAATAGAAAAAGATAGTTCCTACGAAACTGGTAGAGCTTATATATATTTAAAAAGGGATGGAGAAAGTACTATCTCTATTTTTCCTGGAGCTAATAACAAACTTTCTCCTGAAGATATTGAAAAGAATCAAAATCTTTTCAAAAATTGTAGTTATTGTTTAATCTCTACTGAAATTCCAGAACCTTGTATAAAAAAAGTTATTGAAATTGCAAAAATTAATAATAG
>NZ_JARHZE010000010.1 GCF_029258315.1 Fusobacterium sp.
AATTACTATGTAGTTTTGATTGTTCAAGAAACAATTAAAAATAAGTTGGCAAGAAAGGCTATGAGGGTACACCTAGTAACATACCGAACCTAGAAGTTAAGCTCATAAACGCTGAAAGTACTTGGGGGGCAGCCCTCTGGGAGGATAGGAACTTGTCAACTCTACCAAATGCTTCTTTAGCTCAGTTGGTAGAGCCCACGACTGTTAATCGTGTTGTCGCTGGTTCGAGTCCAGCAAGAAGCGCCATTTAAAAAATTAAGCAACCTTGTAGGTTGTTTTTTTATTTATAAGGAAATTATAAATAAAAAAAATTTAAAATTTTGTAAGAGAAAAAAATTAATATATAATTGGTTTAAGGGTAATGATCCTTTGAAGATATAGAGTAGTGTAGGTGTTAAAATTAGTAAAATTAAAAGAAGCTATAGGACAACAAGAGTTAGTCTGTAATAGCTTCTTTTTTATTTGTATTTTATTTAAAGTTAAAGACTATAACCAAAATAGATATTAAATAAAATATCATTATTATTTAAAATATTATTTGTAATAGTTAGTTCTAAAGGACCTAAGAAAGTATCCCATCCAAGTCCAATTCCATATCCATTATAAAAATCATCGCCAAATGAACTATTTTTTTGATAGAATAAATTATCAGATTCATAAGTAAGTATATTGTATCTTCCTATTAGATAAAGATTAGAAGCGATATTATATTGTAAATTAAGGCCACTAATAAGAGCTTTACTTGTAGATATACCATAATGATGAAGTCCATAAAAATCCATTTCCTGTTCATTAAGCGAGAATTTTTTAGATCCACCTACTTTAAATAAACCTTCGTATTGATAATCATAACTATTTTCAATTATACTTGCACTATTCATAAAAATTCCTAAAGAAAGTTTATCTCCAATAGGAAAGGCATTATAAAAATTAAATCTATATCCTTGAAAATCAAAACTGTCACTAGAAATACCTTTATTTGAAAATCCAATTAAATAAGTAAAGTTTCCTTTTGTTGGAAAAGAGATAGAATCTAAACTATCATGTAATATAAATGCTCCTCCCCACAAATAGTCTCTGACAATATCATCATCAAAAGGATAAGGTAAACCAGAGTTAAAAGAACGTTTAGAATAAATATATTTTCCTGTAATTCCAAATAAAAGATTATTACTAAGGGAAGTACTTAAATCATATTTAACATTGAATGATTTATCTATATATTTAGAAATTAATTTTCCACTTTCATTTCCATACAAGAATATAGGATTATATTCATAAGAGAAAGTATAGTTTGTATTAAAATCTTTTCCAAAAAGTTTATAATAACTTCTATTTCCAAAACCTATTTTTGGAAAAAATGATATTTCACTATTAACATAATAATTTTGTCCAAGGAAATTTTTAAATGGTAAATCTGTATTTAAATTTAGAGATATACCATAATCATTTGAAATATAATTTAGGTTACCATAGATTTTAAATCTTGGACTTTCTTTTATAGAGAATGTAACTGTATCATCATTTACTTCATAGAATACTCTATCTATATAAGATAAAGCATATAATTTTTTAGCCCATTGATTTAAATCATCTATATCTAAAGAATCTTTTTTAGGTTTTAAATCTAAAACACTGACTCCTGTTAAAGATTTATTTCCTATCAATTCTATATGTTCAATATTTGAAGAGAAATTTTTTAATTCTTTTCCTCTATCTTTTATAGCTAAAAATTTCTTTTCATTACTTAAATTTTTTAAAGTTTTTGAAAATTTTTCAGCTGCAATGGTACCTTCTTCAATAATTTTAGGAAGATTTTCAAAATCAAGAGTTCCAAAATCTTTTACTTTTGGAGTAATAAGTAAATCCACATATTCTTTTTGGAATGATGTGTTTTTAAAACCATTATATGAGGCAACTTTATCAACAACACTTATAATATTTGATTTTTCATTGATAGAAGTAGGATTAGCACTGATATCAACTCCTATTATTATATCAGCCCCAGCCTTAATAGCTTCAATAACAGGAAAATTATCAACAACTCCTCCATCTACATAAAACTCTCCCTTATTATCAATTGGACTAATAACAGAAGGAATAGCCATACTCATAAGGACAGCTTTTGCAAGATCTCCATCTTTTGCAGAATAACTTTTTCCAGTATTTATATTTGTAGCAATAGCTCTAAATTTTATTGGAAAATCATCAAAGTTTTTAATATTTTCAGCTCTTTGAAAAGCTTTTTTGAAATTTAAATAAATATGCTCTCCATTAACTATTCCTAATGGAAAATAAATATTATTTTTTTCATCAATAGATATTCCTAAAGTCCCATCTTTTTCTAAAATTTTTTGAGACATATTTTTTAAAGTTCTATCTGGAGAATTTGAAAAAAGTTTTTCAAATTCTTGAGTGAGCATAAATTCTTCTATTTCTTGAGGGGTATAACCTATTGAATAGAGAGCTCCAACAATACTTCCAGCACTTGTACCAATAATAATATCGATAGGAACATTGTATTTTTCCAAAACTTTTAAAACACCGACATGTCCAGCTCCTTTAGCACCTCCTCCACTTAAAACTAGTGCTATTTTTGGAGATGAATTTTTTTTATTTATATCAAATTTATTTTTTGCTATATGCTTTTTTAAAAGTTCAAGATTCTTAATTTCTTTTTCAATATCTTCGATGTGTCGGTCAACAGCATTTATTTTGTACTGCTTTGTATTTACTTGACCATAATAATCATTTTCTTCAGAAAAAGAGGAAATACAAAAAATAAATAACAAAAAAAATGAAATAATTTTTTTCATAGAGGCCTCCCAGTCTAATTTATTATTTAGATTATATCACAAAAGAAAATTTTTTTATGAAAAAAAATGAAAATTATAGTATAATAAGTATAATAAATATGATAGGAGGTTGTTTGTTTTGAAAAAATTAGTTTGTTTATTAACAGTTTTATTAGTAGGTTGTACAGCAGTAGAAGAAACAAAGACAGAGCGTCCTGTAACTTTTAATATGGCCATCGTTAACACGAATAATATAAATGGAAAGGTAGAAAATGGAGTAGGTTACTCGAGATTATCTACAATCATAAAAAATAAAGAGCAGAGATATGGAAACGGAAATGTTTTCTATTTTGATGCTGGTGGAAACTTTTCTGGAAGCAATTTTGCTGATAAAACTAGAGGAGAAAGTGTAGTAAAAGTGTTAAATGCAATGAATCTTGAAGCTACAACTTTGGGTAAGGGAGATTTTGTTTATGGTGCTGACAGAATAAAAGAATTAGAAAAAATTTCTAATTTTAGAATAGTGGCATCAAATGTAAAATATAGAAATGGAGAAAATTTTGTAAGACCATACATATTAAGAAATATAAATGGACAAAAAGTTGCAATAATAGGAATAGTATCTCCAGCTTTATATGACGAAATGGATGAAAAAACAAAAACAGAAATAAAAATAGAAGAACCTATTTTAGTTATACCAAAACTTTTAGATCAAATAAAAAGAAATAATATAGATTTTGTAATAGCATTAACTTCTATGGACGATAGTAATCCTAATCAGGAATGGAATATTACAGAGATGGTAAGAGATATTCCAGGAATAGATATTGTGATAAGTAGTGGAGAAAATAGAGGAAATACATTAGAAAGAATAAATGATACATATATAGTAAGAGAAAATAAAGATTTTGAAAGTATAGGAATAACAAGAATAGATATGTTTGCTGATGATTCTCAAGCAGGAAGAATGTCTTATGAAAAAATAAAAGCAAGTGATTTAACAACTTTAAAAGTAGAAAAAGTTGAAAAGATGGAAACAGAAGATGTATTTTATAAAGTTGAAAAGGGAAATACTTTATATTCTCTAGCAAAACAATATGGTACAACAGTTGATGAAATAAAAAGATTAAATCCAACAATAGAAGGAAATAATATAAAAGTTGGTGAAACTTATAAAATGTTAGAGAAAAAGCAAGTTGAAGTAAAAGAAGAAAAAGTGGAAGAGTTAAAAGTTGATAAAGAGGAATTCGATTCAATAGCAGTTGAAATGAATGATCAACAAAGTATACCACAAGAGACAATAGAAGTAGGAAAGGTTAATGTACCAGTTGACCCAGCTATTGAAAAATTAATAAATACATTAAAATAATATTATTATAAACTAGGGGGAGAGATGGAATTTACATTGGATTTAAAACAAGATTTAAAATTGATTTTAACTCAAGAAATGAAACTCTCCCTCAACGTTTTAGAGATGTCTGTAAATGATTTAGAAAAATTTATTTTAAAAGAAAAAGAATTGAATCCTTTAATAGAGGTAGATTTTTCAAATAAATTTAATAAAAAATCTTCAAATGATGATGAAGACTTTTCTCCTTTGGAATTAGCCCATAAAGAGGAAAGTCTTATTGATTATCTTGAAGAGCAATTAGGTTATCTTTCATTATCTAAAAATTTGAAATTTTTATGTAGTTATATTATAAATAATTTGGATAAAAGAG
The DNA here is from genome assembly GCF_029258315.1 of Fusobacterium sp. Classification (GTDB taxonomy): domain Bacteria; phylum Fusobacteriota; class Fusobacteriia; order Fusobacteriales; family Fusobacteriaceae; genus Fusobacterium_B. The sequence goes on from NZ_JARHZE010000010.1 coordinate 4,517, forward strand.
GTTATTTACCTCTTAGTAAAAAAGAGATAAAAAATTTCACAGGATTTTCTTTAAAAGATACAGAAGAAGCTTTAAAAATTGTAAAAAACTTTGAGCCAATTGGGATATGTGCTTCTAATCTTGAAGAGTGTTTAATTATTCAGTTACATAAGAAAAATATAAATGATATGATCTTAGAAAATTTAATTAAATATTTTTTAATAGAACTTTCAGAAGGAAAAAATAAAGAAATTTGTAGAAAATTAAAAATTTCAGAAGAAAAATTAAAAGAATACTTAGACGAGATAAGAAAATTAAATCCTATCCCAGCTAGAGGATTTTATATGGGGGATAATATTAATTTTATTATTCCAGAGGCAGAGATAAAAAAAGTTGGAGAAAAATATATAGTTTCAATACTGGAAGAAAATCTTCCTAAAATAAAAATAAAATCAATAAAAAATGAAGAAAATAGAAATTTTTATAACTCAGCCATCAATTTAATAAATTTTATAGAAAAAAGAAGGGAAACTTTAAAAAATATTTTAGAACTTATTTTAGAAAAACAATATGATTTTTTTTCAAAAAAAGATGGGAAATTAAAAAAATTTACATCTAAAGAGGCAGCTGAGATTTTAAATTTACATCAATCAACAATTTCAAGAGCTATAAAAAATAAATATATATTGTCAGATAAAGGAATTTTGAGAATAAAAGATTTATTTGTTTTAAATGGCTTGAAAGAGGAAATTTGTGATTTGATTGAAGAGGTTATTTTAAATGAAGATAGAGAAAAACCATATACAGATCAGTATATAAGTGAGTATTTAGAAAATAAAGGTATTAGTATCGCAAGAAGAACAGTTGCAAAATATAGGGAAGAGTTAGGGATAAAGCCAACAAGTAAAAGAAGGATAAAGGGGATTTAGGAGGAATATGGATATATCTCTTATTGAAATAGAAGAACATATAAAAAAATATATAAAAGTTATTACCACTGTTATTAATGTTGATGTTGGGGTCGTGGATAAAAATATGAAAAGAGTCTCTGGAACGAGTAGATATATAGATACAGTTGGAGAAAGGGTTGTTGGAAGTGTTTTCCAAAAAACTTTAGAAACTGGAGAAACTTATGTGGTAACAAATCCAAGAAATCACAATCTTTGCACTGAATGTTTAGATAAAAAAAATTGTAAGGAAACTTTGGAGATAGCTACTCCGATTTATTGTAATAATGAAATTGAAGGAGTACTAGGACTTTTATGTTTTAATGAAGATCAAAAAAATAAAATTCTTTTAGATGAAGAATCTTATTTAAGATTTACTCAACAGATAGCAGAATTTATAGGGATGAAGTTTAATGAATATAAAGAGAGTCTTATTCAAAAAGAAAGAGAGGAAACATTAAATCATCTTTTAAATAATGTTACTAAAGGGGTAATTCTTATTGATGAAAATAATAAAATAACAAGTATAAATCAAATTGGAATAAAAAAATTAAAATTATCTTCTAATCCAGAGGGAAAAAAAGCAATATTAATTAGTCAAAATGATTATATAATGAATGAAGAAATTTTTAAACTTATAATAGGGAACAAAGAATACAATGTAATTGGAAAAAAAGTTCCAATGCACGTTATCAAAAAAAATAAGGTAATTGGTTTTATTTTTGATGATATACAAAAGGTTAATAAAAATATTGTTGAGGTATCAAACCAATACAATAGAATTACTTTAGATGATATACATGGGACATCTCAGTCTATTCAATCTCTTAAAGATTATATAAAAATAATAGCAAATTCAAATTCCACAGTTCTTATAACAGGGGAGAGTGGAACAGGAAAAGAGCTTATAGCTCGTTCTTTACATTCTTGTGGAAATCGAAAAGATAAACCTTTGGTAGTTATAAATTGTTCTGCTATACCAGATTCATTATTAGAAAGTGAACTTTTTGGATATGTAAAAGGGGCATTCACAGGGGCAAATAACAATGGACATATGGGAAAATTTGAGCTTGCCAATGGTGGGGTAATTTTCCTTGATGAAATAGGGGATATGCCTTTGTATTTACAATCAAAACTTTTAAGAGTTATTCAAGAGAAAAAAATAGAAAGAATAGGTTCAAATAAAAGTATAGATTTAGATATAAAAATAATAGCTGCAACAAACGCTGACTTAAAACAAAAAATAAGAGAGAAAAAATTTAGAGAAGACTTATTTTATAGATTAAACGTTATTCCTATTCAGACTTGCCCTTTGAGAGAAAGAAAAGAGGATATAAAACCTATTGTAAAAAAATTAATAGAAAAATATAGTTTAATTTCAGAAAAAAAATCTATGGATATTGATGATAAAGCAATGGAAGTTTTGATAAATTATGACTGGCCTGGGAATGTTAGAGAATTAGAAAATGTTATAGAGTTAGTAATGAATACTTGTGGAGATTCTGAAAAAATAGATTTATCTATGTTACCTGAAAATATTTTACAGCCAAAAAATAAAAATGTTATTTTAGATGAAATAAATAAAGAAAGTTTTGAAATTTTATCTGATGAATTTGAAGAGATAGAAAAGACTTATATAATAAAAGGTTTAAAAAAATATGGAAACTCAACAGAAGGTAAAAAAATAATTTGTGAAAAAATGAATATAGGATTAACTACTTTATATAGGAAATTGAAAAAATTTAATATAGAGAAATAAGAGGAGATAAAAATGTCATTTTTTAAAAGTAAGAGTTCTACTATAACAGATGGGATAATAACCACAATATCAAGTAGCACTCAAATAAAAGGAAATATAAAATTAGATTGTAATATATACATTGATGGAAAAATAGAGGGAGATGTGGAGTCTTCTACCCTTATAACTATTGGAGAACAGGGAAAAGTTATAGGAAATATAAAAGCTAAAAGAGTAATTATAAGCGGATACTTAGAAGGAAGTGCAGAAGCTGAAGAGATGGAATTTATAAATAAAGGAAAAATTCGAGGAAAAATTATTAGCGAAAAACTTTCGATAGAAGAGGGAGTAATATTTGAAGGTAGTAGTTTAATGAAAAAAGAACAGAAAAAAATAGCAAAATAAAAGAAAGGATCTATTTGTTTTTTTGATAAATAGATCCTTTTAATATTATAAAAAAAATAAATAATTATTTTATAAAAAATATATTAAATAAATTATGTGTTTGAAAACAGTTTGTAATGATTATAAAGTAGTATTAGAATCAAAAAAAATAAAAAATATTAAAAAATTATTGAAAAAAAAGTGTAATTTGATATAATGTCTAACAATAAAAAAATTTTAGGTGTGGAGGATGTTATATGGGAGAGAGAAAAAAAGTTAGTTTAACAACAAAAATTTTTATAGCATTGATACTTGGAGTAATAACAGGATTGTCACTTCATCCAATGAAAGAAAATATTTTTGTAGATAAATATTTATTAAATTTTATATTTGCTTTTTTAGGAAATGGATTTGTAAGAGCTATCAGAATGGTTGTAGTACCTTTGGTTCTTTGTTCATTGGTAATGGGATCTGCTGGGATAGAAGATGTAACTAAGCTGGGGAGAATAGGAATAAAAACTCTAGCTTTTTATTTAACAACGACAGCTTTTGCAGTAGTTTTAGCTTTGGTTGGAGGAAATATAATAAATCCAGGTAAAGGAGTAAATCTTCAAGATCTATCTCAAGTAGCAGTAAGTACTCCAGAAACGAAGCCATTTGTTGAAATTTTATTGGATATGATACCGTTAAATCCTATTGAAGCATTGGCAACAGGAAATATGTTACAAATAATAGTTTTTGCGATATTGCTAGGTGTGGCTTTATCATTATTGGGAGAAAAAGCTAGTAATATTAAAAAACTTTTTGAAGAGGGAAATGCAGTTAGTTTAAAATTAGTAGAGCTTATTATGAAATTAGCTCCATTTGGAGTATATGGACTTATAGCAAAAACATTTACAACATTAGGATATGTTGCATTGATACCATTATTTAAATATTTTATGGGTGTAGTAATAATTTTAATGTTACATTGTTTAATCACTTATCAAGGAATATTAATATTATTAGGAAGATATAATCCTATAAAATTTTTTAAAGGATTTGCTCCAACAATGATGGTTGGATTTTCAACTGCCTCAAGTAGTGCTTGTCTACCATCTTCATTAAAGACAGTTCAAGAAACATTTGGAATATCGAAAACAATATCATCATTTACTATACCTTTAGGAAATACAATAAATATGGACGGAACAGCAGTAATGCAAGGAATAGCTACAATATTTATAGCACAGATTTATGGAAAAGATTTAACATTGGCTCATTATGTTTCTATAATATTAACAGCTACACTAGCGTCAATTGGAACAGCAGGAGTTCCTGGAGTAGGAGTTATAATGCTTGGAATGGTTTTAGTACAAGTAGGATTACCTTTAGAAGGAATCGGTCTTGTAATGGGAATAGATAGATTTGTTGATATGTTTAGAACAATGATAAATGTTACAGGAGACGCAGTTTGTACCATGGTAATAGCCAAAACAGAAGGGGAACAACTGAAGTAAAGTAACAAAATATGGATTATTGAACTGTAAACAAAATTTTTTGTTTACAGTTTTTTTATTTGATTTATTTTTATAGAAAATTTATTACGTTTATTATTAAATTATAAATTCTTTAGGAGGAAAAATGTTAAGAAAACAAGAAACAAAAAAAAGTTTGGTTTTAAGAACTTTGGATGTGGTTGAAAAAGTAGGAAATGGCCTGCCTCATCCAACTACGATGTTTATTTTATTTACAATAATATTAATGGTAATATCATATATTACAGCTAAAATGGGAGTAAAAGTATCTTATGAAACCTATGATATATTTACAAAATCATTGGTGAAAAAAGAAACTGAAGCAATTAATCTTCTTTCATCAGATAGTATAAGATTTATGTATACTTCAGTAATAAAAAACTTTACTAATTTTATTGCTTTGGGAACGGTGTTTACAATAATAATGGGAGTTGGAGTTGCTGATGGAAGTGGGTTTATGTCAGCTGTTTTAAAAAAAATAGTGGCAATAACTCCTAAAAAAGCTGTGACAGCTACCATAATATTTTTAGGAATAATATCCAATGTAGCATCTTCTACTGGATATGTGGTACTTGTTCCATTGGGGGCAATATTATTTATGAGTTTTGGAAGACATCCGATAGCAGGATTAGCTGCAACTTTTGCAGGAGTTTCTGGAGGATGGAGTGCTAACCTATTAATAGGAACAAATGATCCAGTTTTTGCAGGAATGTCAACAGAGGCTGCAAGAATGCTAGATCCAAATTACACTGTTTTACCAACTGGAAACTGGTTTTTTATGGTTGCCTCAACTTTTCTTATTACTTTTATAGGAACTCTTGTTACAGAAAAAATAATAGAACCAAGACTGGGAAAATATATTCCAGAAGAAAAAATAGAGGTTGATGATATTTCGTTAGATGAAAAAAGAGGAATGAAATTTGCTGTTATTAGTTTGATAATATTTTTTATTATAGTAGGATTTTTAATTTTTCCAAAAGATGCTTTACTTAGAAATCCAGTTACAGGAGAATTACTTCGTTCTCCATTTATGGATGGGATAGTTTTTTTAATGTCATTATTTTTTATGATTCCAGGAATTTTTTATGGAATAGGGGCAAAAACTATAAAATCAGATAAAGATATTATTAATTTAATGGTTAGTTCAATAAATAATCTTTCTGGATTTATGATATTAATATTTTTTGCTGCTCAATTTGTAGTTTTTTTTAACTATTCTAATTTAGGAATTATTTTATCAGTCAAAGGGGCTAATTTTTTAAAGGAAACAGGATTTGTAGGGATTCCTTTAATATTTACTTTTATAGTTATGACTGCTATTATAAATATATTTATAGCTGTTGATTCAGCAAAATGGGCTATTATGGCTCCTATATTTGTACCAATGTTTATGAGGATAGGATTTTCTCCAGAGTTGACTCAAGCAGCTTATAGAGTGGGAGATTCTAGTACAAATGTAATAGCTCCTTTAATGCCTTTTTTCCCATTGGTTGTAGCTTTTGCCCAAAAATATGATAAGAAAAGTGGAATGGGAACTATGGTGTCTTTAATGTTACCATACTCAATAGCTTTTTTAATAGGATGGATGATACTTTTAGTTATTTGGTTTGCATTTAATATACCACTTGGAATAGGTGGTCCTATTCATTATTTAGGAGTATAGATAAGAAAAAAGGTGTTGAATAATTTCAACACCTTTTTATTTTTATTAGAAATTTTCTTCTAAAATTTTAGCAAGTTGATCTGGACAAGAAGTAGGTCTTTTTCCACAAGTTATTCCTTTTAATTTTTGGATAACTATATCTTTTGGTAAACCTTTTATAAGGTTCTCAAGTCCGTGGGTATTTCCGTCACACCCTCCAAGAAATTCAATATTTTGAACGATTCCATTATCATCAACATCTAAAAGAATTTCTCTAGAACAAACTCCAGTTGTAGTAAAACTTTTCATAAAAACCTCCTAAAATATAATCACTAAATATTATACTATATTTTCCAAAAAAAATCTTAAAAAAAATAAACTTTTTTTTATGACTTCTCGTCATAAGAGTGTAGTTAATAAAAATGCATAATATATAATAAATTTCCCCAAAAAATAAAAAAAGAATGAGTTATTTCATTCTTTTTTTATTTTTTGTAAAGTAACATATAGTGAAGTATTTTCATTTAAATAGATATATAAAAACATTCTTTTTTTTTATACTTATTTTATGATATAATTTATTTGTCTTAGAAAAGTAATTATTATGGAAAAATAGTAGATTAATAATTTAATAAAAGGATCTTTAGAATAAAAAAATTAATAGAAATAAAAATTAAAAACAAGGAGGGAATTATGAATAATTTAACTTCTAAAATAATCATAATATTATTAGGATTAATAGCTTTTTTCTTAGCTAAAATAGTTTTTGGTTTTTAGTAAAAAAGATGGGAATTTAAATTCCCATCTTTTTTTAAATAAAAAAAAGTAATAAAAAAAGACTAGTCATAAAATGCTGTCTTTTTTTATATTTACCTATGAATTTGTTATTATTTGTTTAATGCTTTAACAATTCTTGGGCTTAGAGTGTTAGCGTTAGCTTTTAATATTTGCATAACTTCAACTTCATTTGCAGATTTTAAAGTTTTTAAAACTTTAGTACAAACTTTAACTCTAAGAGGTTTTCCGTTTATTATTATTGTTGCTGGTTGAAGATTTGGTTTCCAAACTCTGTTAGTTAATCTGTGAGAGTGAGAAATTTGATGTCCAAATGTAAGTCCTTTACCAGTGATTTCACATCTTTGCATAGTGCACCCCCTAAAAAATAATTTGCATATTATTATATCATTAACTTAGAAATAAATCAATAATTTTTTGAAAACAATGAGAAAAAAATTACATATTTTAGAAAAAGTTAAAAAAATATAAGAATTTTGTGATATAATATTATGAAAATCCATAGAAATTTTAAAAAGGTGATAATGTGAATAATCATAACTATAATGTATTGGAGTTTGATAAGTTAAAAAGTGTTTTAGCACAATATATGATAACAAAATCAAACAGGGATAAGATAGAAAATTTAAAAATATATACAGAAATAAACTCTTTAAAAAAAGAGTTTGAAATTTTAAGAGATTTTATAGATTTTTCTAAATATGATGGTGGAATAGAGATATTCAACTTAAAAGATATATTAGAAACTTTAAAAAAATGTGAATTAATAGGGATGTTTTTTGAGCCTGAAGAGTTATATGATATTAACCAAAGTTTAAGAATTTTTAGATTATTTAAAAATAAATTAGATGAACTTGATAAATATAAAAATTTAAAAACAAGATTTTCTCAAGTTCCAACTTTAAAATTTATAGAAGATATAATTAATAAAACTATTGATGCTGAAAAAAATATTCAAGATGAAGCATCACTTGATCTAAGAGATATAAGACTTCAAAAAAGATTACTTTCGGCTAATATAAAGAGAAAATTTGATGAGATGTTTTCAGATGATACTCTTTCAAGAGCTATCCAAGAAAAGATAGTTACAAATCGTGATGGAAGAAATGTTATCCCAGTGAAAGCTGATTTCAAAGGTGTTATAAAAGGGATAGAACACGATAGATCTTCAAGTGGTCAAACTGTATTTATAGAGCCATTGGGAGTTGTTTCTTTAAATAATAAAATGAGAGAACTTGAGGCTCGTGAAAGAGAAGAGATAAGAAAAATACTTCTTAGAATAACAGATCAGATTAGAGTTAATATAGATGATGTTACTAAGATTGGAGAATCAGTTCTTGAGCTTGATCTTCTTTGTGGAAAAACAAGATTTTCAAATGACTACCAATGTAATATTCCAGAAATAAACCAAAGAGAACAATTAAGTATTGTTTCAGGTAGGCATCCATTTATTGATAGAGATAAGGTTGTTCCTCTTACTTTCGAAATCGGAAAAAAATATAATACTTTATTAATAACAGGACCAAACACTGGAGGAAAAACAGTTGCTTTAAAGGTTGCAGGTCTTTTAACAGTTATGGCTTTAGCAGGAATACCTATTCCAGCAGATGAAAAATCAAGTATAGGATTTTTCTCAGGAGTTTATGCTGATATTGGAGATGAACAAAGTATAGAACAATCTCTTTCATCTTTCTCAGGACATCTAAAAAATGTTCAAAGTATCTTAACTTCTGTAACAAAAAATTCTTTAGTTCTATTAGATGAATTAGGATCAGGAACAGATCCAGTAGAAGGATCAGCTTTTGCAATGGCTGTTATAGATTATTTAAAAGATAGAAAAGTAAAATCTATGATAACTACACATTACAGTGAAGTAAAAGCTTATGGATATAATGAAGAAGAGATAGAAACAGCATCAATGGAATTTAATTCTGATACTTTATCTCCAACATATAGATTACTTATAGGAATTCCTGGAGAAAGTAATGCTTTAACAATAGCTAGAAGATTAGGTGTATCAGAAGAGGTAATTGAAAAAGCAAAATCATATATAAGTGATGAAAATAAAAAAGTAGAAAAAATGATTACTAATATAAAAGAAAAATCTGATGAATTAGAAATCATGAGAGCTGAAGTTGAATCACTTAAAGAAAAAGTAAAAAGAGAACAGATAGAATACGAAGAAAAATTAAGAAAATTAGAAGTAGAAAAAAATAATATTTTAAAAGAAGCATATGAAAAAGCAGATCAAATGATGAAAGATATGCAAAATAAAGCTGCTGCTCTTGTTAAGAAACTTCAGTCAGAAGAAACTAAAAAAGATGATGCTAAGAGTGTACAAAAAAGTCTTAATATGCTTAGAACTAATCTAGGAAAAGAAAAAGATGAAAATGTAGAACAAAAACCAAAAGTAGCTAGAAAAATAGAGTTTAAAGAGGGAGAAAAAGTTTTAGTAAACTCTTTAAAACAATATGCTGATATATTAAAAATAAATAAAGGAAAAGAAACAGCTCTTATACAAGCTGGTATCTTAAAACTAGAAGTTTCTTTAGATGATATAAAGAAAATAACAGAGAAAAAAGAAAAAACTTATACTCAAGCTACATCTTCAAAAAGTAGTAGAGTAAGCTCAAAAATAGATTTAAGAGGAAAGATGGTAGAGGAAGCTATCTATGAATTAGAATCTTATATGGATAAGGCAGTTCTTACAGGTTATAAAGAGATACAAGTTGTAACAGGAAATGGAACTGGGGCTTTAAGAAAAGGAATAGTTGAATATCTAAAAGAGTGTAGATATGTAAAAGACTTTAGATTTGGTGGTCAAGGAGAAGGTGGTGTAGGTTGTACAGTGGTAACATTGAAATAAAATATACACTGATAGTGGCTGCTGCAGGAATAGGAAAAAGAATGGGCCTTCCTTATCCAAAACAGTTTCTTCAATACAAAGGAAAACCACTTTTTGTAAATATATTAGAAGTTGCTGAAAATTCAAATATTGTAAAAGATATTATAGTAGTAACAAAAGAGGAACTTATAGAAGAGGTAAGAGGTCTTTGTGAAAAATTTCAAATAAAAAAAGTTTCTAATATTGTTTCTGGTGGAAACGAAAGACAGGAATCAATATATAACGCTCTTAAATATTGTGATAAAAATTCTATTATTGCTGTTCAAGACGGAGTGAGACCATTTTTTAAAGAGAGATATATAGAAGAAACTTATAGAGAGCTTTTAAATAATAGTGAGATAAATGGGGTTGTAGTAGGAATGCCAGTAAAAGATACTATTAAAGTTATTGATGAAAAAGGTATGATAGTTTCAACTCCTAAAAGATCGACTCTATATTTAGCCCAAACTCCTCAAGTATTTAGAGGAGAGATTCTTATTGAAGCTTATGAAAAAGCAAAGGAAGAGGAATTTATAGGGACAGATGATTCTTCTCTAGTGGAGAGATATTTTGGAAAAGTAAAACTAGTAGAGGGAGATTATGAAAATATAAAAATAACAACTATAGAGGATATAAAATTTTTAGAGGAGGAAAAATAGTATGATAAAGATATACAATACTATGACAAGAAAAGTAGAAGAGTTTATACCAATAAAAGAAAATGAAGTGTCTATGTATGTTTGTGGACCAACAGTATATAACTATATTCATGTGGGTAATGCTCGTCCTGCAATAGTATTTGATACAGTAAGAAGATATTTTGAGTATAGAGGATATAAAGTAAAATATGTTCAAAACTTTACAGATGTAGATGATAAAATAATAAAAAGAGCTAATGAAGAGGGGGTAACTTCAAAAGAAATAGCTAGAAAATATATAGAGGCTTATTTTGAAGATACAAAAAAAGTAAATCTTAAAGAAGAGGGAATGATAAGACCTAGAGCTACTGAATATATAGAAGAGATGCAAGAGATAATAAAAAGTCTTATAGCTAAAGGTTATGCTTATGAAGCTGATGGAGATGTATATTTTGAAGTAGAAAAAAATAAAGATGGTTATGGTTGCCTTTCTCACCAAGATATAGGAAATCTAAAAGCTGGAGCAAGAATAGAGATAAATGATATAAAAAAATCACCTCTTGATTTTGCTCTTTGGAAAAATGCAAAACCAGGAGAACCTAGTTGGGATTCACCTTGGGGAAAAGGTAGACCAGGTTGGCATATAGAGTGTTCAGCAATGTCTAGTAAACTATTAGGAGACGTTTTTGATATTCATGGTGGAGGACAAGATTTAATATTCCCACATCACGAAAATGAGATAGCTCAATCAAGATGTAGCTCAAATCAAGAATATGCTAGATATTGGATGCATAATGGTTATATCAATATAAATGGTGAAAAAATGTCAAAATCTTTAGGGAACTTCTTCTTATTAAGAGATGTGTTAGAGCATTTTGAAGGAAGAGTAATAAGATTCTTTGTTTTAGGAGCTCATTATAGAAAACCAATAGATTTTTCTAATAATGAATTGGAACAAGCAAAATCAGGACTTGAAAGAATAGATAATGCTGTTGAAAGACTAAGAGAAAAAATAAAATCAGGAGTAGTTGCTGATGGAGATAACTTAGAAGGTTTAAAAGAAATACTAAGGGAAACAGAAGAGAGATTTGTTCAAGCTATGGATGAAGATTTTAATACAGCTCAAGGAATTGGAGTTATATTTGAATTAATAAAAGAGATAAATAAGTTTACAGAGATAGAAAAAGTTTCTGAAGAAGGAATAAAAGCTCTTGAAATGGCTGAAAAATATATAGAAAATATAATGGAAAATGTTTTTGGAGTGTTATTAAAATCTCAAGAAAATATAGGAAACCTTACATCTGACTTGGTAGAATTTTTATTAGAATTGAGAAGAAAAGCTAGAGCAGATAAGAACTGGGCTTTATCAGATGAGATTAGAGATAGATTAGGAGAAATGGGAATAAAAATAAAAGATGGAAAGGATAAAACAACATGGTCTCTATAAATTTAAAGGAGACAAATGGACTTGTTCTTGCATATTTAGGAGATTCTGTCTGGGAAGTTAATGTGAGAGAACATTTTATAAAAAAAGGTTACAATCTTAGAAATCTTAATAATAAAGTTGTTAAGTATGTAAATGCTAAAGCACAAAGTGAAATATTAAATAAAATTTTTCCTGATATAGATGAAAAATATCAAGAAGTAGTGAGAAAAGCAAAGAATGGAAATATAAAATCATTTCCTCAGACTTGTACAGTTATGGAGTATAGAAATGCTACTGGATTTGAAGCATATATAGCTGCTTTATATATAGATGAGAAATTAGATGAAATAAAAAAAATAATAGAATCTAATATAGAATAAGGAAGAGAATATGTTTAAAGATATAGTTTCAAATGAAGAAGCAAAAAGTTTTTTAATAAATGAATTAAAAAATGGGAAAAAAGAGGGAACATATATATTTTATGGAGAGGATAAGGAGCTTTTAATGAAATTTGCTTTATCCTTTATGAAAGCTTTAAATTGTAAAAATGAGGAGTTTGATTTTTGCGATAGATGTGAAAGTTGTCTAAGAGTAAATACTTTAACTCATGGAGATTTAGAAATAATTGAAGATGAAAATGGAGTTAAGGTAGAAAGTATAAGAGAAATAGGAAGAATAGCTTCAAGTGCAACTTATGAAGGGGGAAATAGAGTTTTTATAATAAAGGATTGTGAAAAATTAAAAAAAGAATCAGCAAATGCTTTATTAAAAATGATAGAAGAACCAGAGGAAGGAAACTTTTTTATTTTACTTTCAAAAAATTTAAATCTATTGCCAACAATAAAATCAAGAGCTACAATAGTAAAAATAAAAAATAGAAGTCCTGAAGATTTTGGAATAACTCTTAGAGAGTACAAGTTTTTTCTTGGAAAGGGAAAAGACATAGAAGAATATAAAAAGTACGATTTAGATATAGAAGAAGCTTATCCTTATGAAAATATAGAGGAACCTATACAGAATTATATTAAGTTAAAAAAAGAACTTTTAGAAAATAAAGATTCCGAAATAGAGAAGGGACTTATAGAAAATAAAATTAAATTTTATAAAGGGTTAATAAATCTTTATAAGAATATAGAGTATATAGATATAGCTGAAAGGATTTCATTAGGAGAAAAGATAAGCTTTTCATGTGAAAATGATAAAATTACAGCTATGGAAATCTGTGATTATTTATGTCATTTTATAAAAGATTTTAATAAACTTGAAAAGATAATGAAAATAAAAAATAAAATGGGATCAAACATCAGTTTAAAATTGATGTTCAGAGTATTAATATCAGAATTATAATGAGAGAAGAAATTTCTCTCATTTTTTAATTATTAATAAAAAATAATTTATTATTACTTATCTAATTTAAAAAAATTAGATAAAAATTTTTAAAAATTAATAATTAAAAAATAGAAGTTTATAATGTAAAATTCCAATATTATTTATTAAATAAATGAAATACATATTTTTTTTGAATTATTTCAAAAAAAATTAAAAAAATGACTTAAAACAATACTTAAAGTTCTAATACAAACAGTTTTTAAATGAAAAATCTAAAAAAAAAAAACTTGCTTTTATTAATAAAAAGATGTATAATCCAAATATAAGCATAGAGAAGTGAAACATAAATATAAATAAATAGAACATTAAATATAAAAATAGTATACAAATGTTTTTTAGTGCTTTAAAAATATATTAGGAGGAATTTAAATGAAAGTACTTTGTTATGGTGTTAGAGATGTAGAAAAACCATTCTTTGAAAGATTGGCAGAGAAGTATAACCTTGATGTTACTTGTACTGGAAGTTTTTTAAACTCTAGAGAAACAGCAGAACTTGCAAAAGGATTTGATTGCGTTGTGTTAAGAGCAAACTGTTTTGCTAACAAAGAAAATTTAGATTTATATAAAGAGTATGGAATTAAATATTTATTAACAAGAACAGTAGGAACTAACCACATAGATGTTCCTTATGCAAAAGAATTAGGGTTTAAAATGGCTTTTGTTCCATTCTATTCTCCAAATGCTATATCAGAACTTGCAGTTACACAAGCTATGATGTTATTAAGACATATGGCTTATACTACATATAAAACTGGAGTAAAAAAAGACTTCACAATAGATGCAGAGATGTTCTCTAGAGAAGTTAGAAATTGTACAGTTGGAGTTGTTGGATTAGGAAGAATCGGAATGACAACAGCTAAATTATTTAAAGGACTAGGAGCAAATGTTTTAGGACAAGATTTATTCCCTAAAACAGGAGTAGAAGATATAGTTACTCAAGTTGAACTTGATGAATTATTAGCTAAAAGTGATATAGTATGTCTTCACTGTCCATACATTCCTGCAAATGGAAAAGTTGTTACAAAAGAATTTTTAGCTAAAATGAAAGAAGGAGCTATATTAATTAATGCTGCTAGAGGAGAACTTCAAGATATACCTGCATTAGTAGAAGCTCTTGAAAGTGGACATTTAGCTGGACTTGGAATAGACGTTTTAGAAAATGAAACAACAGTATTCTTCAAAGATTTCAAAGGTGGAGACATTGCTGATCCAATGGTAAATAAATTAGTAAATATGTATCCAAGAGTATTAGTATCTCCTCATATGGGATCTTATACAGATGAAGCTGTAATTAATATGATAGAAACAAGTTTCTTAAACTTAAAAGAATATGAAGAAACTGGAGATTGTAAAAACAAAATAAAATAGTTTTGTAAAATAAAAAAGTTTTTAATAAAAAGAAAATATATATCACTCAATTAATCACGGAGGTAAAAAAATGGCAAAAGAATTAAACGTTTTTGAAATGGCTCAAGCTCAAGTTAAAAATGCTTGTGACAAATTAGGAATGGAACCAAATGTTTACGAATTATTAAAAGAACCACAAAGAGTATTAGAAGTTAACATCCCAGTTAAAATGGATGATGGATCAATAAGAATATTCAAAGGATTCAGATCTCAACACAATGACGCAGTTGGACCTACAAAAGGAGGAATCAGATTCCATCCTAACGTATCTTTAGAAGAAGTTAAAGCTCTATCAATATGGATGACTTTTAAATGTTCAGTAACAGGAATACCTTATGGTGGAGGTAAAGGAGGAATCATCGTTGACCCTTCTGAATTATCTAAAGGTGAATTAGAAAGATTATCAAGAGGATATATAGACGGAATATATAAATTAATAGGAGAAAAAGTTGACGTTCCAGCTCCAGACGTAAATACTAACGGACAAATCATGGCTTGGATGGTAGACGAATACAATAAATTAGTTGGACATTCAGCTATTGGAACTTTAACAGGAAAACCAGTTGACTTCGGAGGATCTAAAGGAAGAAACGAAGCAACAGGATATGGAGTTGCTGTAACAGTTAGAGAAGCAACTAAAAAAATGGGAATCGATATGAAAACTGCTAAAATAGCTGTTCAAGGATTCGGAAACGTTGGAGCTTTCACAGTTAAAAATATTCAAAAATTAGGTGGAAAAGTAGTTGCAATGTGCGAATGGTGTAAAGAAGTAGGACCATACGCAATATACAGTGAAGAAGGATTAGATTTCCAAGCTATGTGGGATTACAAACAAGCAAACGGAAACTTATTAAACTTCCCTGGATCAAAAGCTATAACAATTGATGAGTTCTGGGGAGCAGATGTTGACGTTATCGTTCCAGCAGCTCTTGAAAAAGCAATTGATGCAGAACAAGCTAAATTAATAAAAGCTAAATTAGTTTGTGAAGCAGCTAACGGACCAATAACTCCAGCAGGAGACGAAGTATTAAATGCTAAAGGAATAGTAGTTACTCCAGACATCTTAACAAATGCTGGTGGAGTTACAGTTTCTTACTTCGAATGGGTACAAAACCTATATGGATACTATTGGGGAGAAAAAGAAGTAGAAGAAAAAGAAGATATCGCAATGGTTGACGCTTTTGAAGCTCTATGGAAAATTAAAGAAGAATACAATGTTACAATGAGAGAATCTGCTTACATGCACTCTGTTAAAAAAGTTGCAACTGCAATGAAATTAAGAGGATGGTACTAATTCTTAAAGGTAATAACCAATAATTAAGAAATATGAGAGTTGGAACTTTGTTCCAACTCATTTTTTAGAGAAGAAAATAGAATTGATTTTTATAAAAAATTAACAATAAAAAAGAGAGTTGAGTAGTACTTTTTGTATTATTCAACTTTTTTATATAGTTTTTTATTTAAATTATTATACAAATATAAATTAATGATAATTTAATAAAATTAAAAGTGAATTAAAAAAAATTATAATTTATGATATAATAATTCTGAATAAAAAATATTTTAGGAGAATAAGCTATGGCATTATTACATGTTGATAATTTATATAAAAGTTTTTCGGGAGAAACACTTTTTAAAAATATATCTTTTTCAATTGATGAAAAAGATAAGATAGGAGTTATAGGAGTAAATGGTGCTGGAAAAACTACTCTTATAAAAATGATATTAGAAGAAGAGGAAAATGATGTTGATCCTAGTACAAACCAAAGAGGAACTATAAGCAAAAAAGGAAATTTAAGAATAGGTTATTTATCACAGAATATTAATCTTAACTATGAAAATAATGTTTTTGACGAATTGATGCTCGTTTTTGGAAAAGTTTTAGAGGATTATAAAAAAATTCAAGAGCTTAGTTTTAGAATAAATTTAGAACCAGAAAATTTTGATAAAATAATGGAGGAGTTAGCTTTAGTAACTACTCGTTATGAACAAGAAGAGGGATATTCAATAGAATATAAGGTAAAACAAATTTTAAATGGATTGAGTATACCAGAAGATTTATGGAAACAAAAGATAGGAGATTTATCAGGAGGGCAAAAATCAAGAGTTGCTCTTGGTAAAATTTTATTAGAAGAGCCAGAATTACTGATACTTGACGAGCCAACAAACCATTTGGATTTAATAGCAATAGAATGGTTAGAAAAGTTTTTAAAAGATTATAATAAAGCAGTAATGGTTGTTTCTCATGATAGGTATTTTTTAGATAATGTTGTTGGAAGAATATTTGAAATAGAGGGACATACATTAAAAACTTATAAAGGAAACTTTACTGAATATACCATTCAAAAAGAGATTTATTTGTCAGGGGCTATGAAAGCTTTTGAAAAAGAGCAAGAAAAAATAAAACAAATGGAAGAGTATATCAGAAGATATAAGGCTGGAATAAAATCAAAACAAGCTAGAGGAAGAGAAAGTTTACTAAATAGAATGGAGAAAATGGAAAATCCAGTAGTAAATGTTAGAAAGATGAAATTGAAATTTGACATTGAAAAACCTAGTATAGATAGAGTTTTAAAAATAGAAAAACTTTCAAAATCTTATGAAGGGAAAAAAATATTTCAAAATTTAAATCTAGAAATATTTAGGGGAGAAAGAGTTGGAATAATTGGAAAAAATGGTGTTGGAAAATCAACTCTTTTAAAAATAATAAATGGAACAGAAAAAGCTGATAGTGGAACTGTAACAATAGGAGAAAAAGTAACAATTGGTTATTATGATCAAAATCATAAAGGACTTGATGAAAAAGCAAGTATTTTAAATGAATTTATGTTTAATTATCCAATGAGTGAAGAGGATGTAAGAAGACTTGCAGGAGGATTTTTATTTCCAGAAGAGGATGTCTTTAAGACAATAGGTTCTTTAAGTGGCGGAGAAAAAGCCAGAGTTACTTTGATGAAACTAATATTAAAGAAAGCTAATTTTTTAGTACTTGACGAGCCGACAAACCATTTAGATATATATTCGAGAGAGGTTTTAGAAGAAGCTTTGGAGGGTTATCAGGGAACTATTTTAATAGTATCTCATGATAGATATTTCTTAGAGGGGATAGTTAATACAATCTATGAAGTTACAGAAGATGGAGCAGAAAAATTTCATGGAAATTATACAGAATATTGTGCAAAGAAAAATAAAGTAGTAGAAGAAAAAGAAAACAAGGGAATGATAGACTATGAAGAACAGAAAAAAATGAAAAATAGGATTTCTTCTCTTGAAAAAAAATATAAAGAAACAGAAAAATTAATAGAAAGATTAGAGGAAAAGAAGTCTAATCTTGAAGAAGAATATAATATAGCTGGGAAAGAAAATAATTTAGAAAAATTATTGGAAATACAAGAAAAAATGGAAAATATAGATGAAGAGATACTTTTAGCTATGGAAAAATGGGAAGATATAGAAAATGAATTAAAAAATTTAAAAAAAGCTTTGTAATTTTTAAAAAATATGATACAATACTTTGTGCTATATAATTAAATTGACTTTTTCTCTAAAAAAGGTTATAATATTTAAGTTATATAATAAAATTAAAAATATAAAAAAATTTAAATCGGAAGGAGGGTAAAATGCCTACTCTAAATCAATTAGTTAAAAAGGGGAGACAAACATTAGAAGAAAATAGTAAATCTCCAGCATTACAAGGAAACCCACAAAGAAGAGGAGTTTGTGTAAGAGTATATACAACTACACCTAAGAAACCAAACTCAGCTTTAAGAAAGGTTGCCAGAGTAAAATTAACAAACGGACTTGAAGTTACTTGCTATATCCCAGGAGAAGGACACAACTTACAAGAACACTCAATCGCACTTATAAGAGGTGGAAGAACTAAAGACTTACCAGGGGTTAGATACAAAATAATCAGAGGAGCACTAGATACAGCTGGTGTTAATAACAGAAAACAATCAAGATCTAAATATGGAATGAAAAAAGCGTAATAATTTAAGGAGGTGACACAGTTTAAATGTCAAGAAGAAGAGCAGCAGTTAAAAGAGATGTATTACCTGATTCTAGATATAACGATAAGGTAGTTACTAAAACTATAAATGCATTAATGGTAGATGGAAAAAAATCTTTATCTGAAGCAATATTCTATTCAGCTATGGATTTAATAAAAGAAAAAACTGGTAAAGAGGGGTACGACGTTTTCAAACAAGCTATGGAAAACATTAAACCTCAAATCGAAGTAAGATCAAGAAGAATCGGAGGAGCTACATACCAAGTTCCTACAGAAGTAAGACTTGAAAGACAACAAACTCTAGCTTTAAGATGGTTAAAAACTTATACTAGAGAAAGAAAAGAATATGGTATGGTTGAAAAATTAGCAGCAGAATTAATCGCAGCATCTAATAACGAAGGTGCAACTGTTAAGAAAAAAGAAGATACTTATAGAATGGCAGAAGCTAACAGAGCATTTGCACACTATAAATATTAATTTTTGTATTTTAGCGTAATTTAATTTAGGAGGAATAAACTAGATGGCTAGACAAGTTTCATTAGAAATGACTAGAAACATTGGTATAATGGCTCACATTGACGCTGGTAAAACTACTACTACTGAGAGAATTCTTTACTATACAGGTGTTAACCACAATATAGGAGAAACTCACGACGGTACAGCAACAATGGACTGGATGGAACAAGAGCAAGAAAGAGGTATAACTATCACTTCTGCTGCAACAACATGTTTCTGGAAAAATCATAGAATAAATAT
Organism: Fusobacterium sp.; assembly: GCF_029258315.1. Lineage (GTDB taxonomy): Bacteria > Fusobacteriota > Fusobacteriia > Fusobacteriales > Fusobacteriaceae > Fusobacterium_B. The sequence goes on from NZ_JARHZE010000010.1 coordinate 24,028, forward strand.
AATAGACACACCAGGACACGTGGACTTTACTGTTGAGGTTGAAAGATCTCTTAGAGTTCTAGATGGTGCTGTAGCAGTATTCTCTGCAGTTGACGGGGTTCAACCTCAATCAGAAACTGTATGGAGACAAGCTGATAAATATCAAGTACCAAGAATGGCATTCTTTAATAAAATGGACAGAATCGGAGCTAACTTCGAAATGTGTGTTAACGACATTAAAGAAAAATTAGGAGCAAATCCAGTAGCTATTCAATTACCTATCGGAGCAGAAGATGCTTTTGAAGGAATAATCGATCTTATAGAAATGAAAGAGATCATTTACTTAGATGATAAAGGTCAAAACATTGAAGAAAGAGAAATCAGAGCTGAATACGCTGATCAAGCAGAAGAAATGAGAGAAGCTATGATCGAATCTATCGTTGAATGTGATGATGAATTAATGGAAAAATACCTTGGTGGAGAAGAAGTTTCTAACGATGAAATCAGAGCTGCTTTAAGAGCTGGAACTATCGGAAATATGATAATCCCTGTACTTTGTGGAACTGCTTTCAAAAACAAAGGAATCCAACCATTACTAGATGCAATCACTGCATACATGCCTGCACCAACTCAAAAAGGTGTTATTAAAGGACATGAATACAAAAATGAAGATAACCAAGTTGAATTACCTATAAGTGACGAAGCTCCATTTGCAGCTTTAGCATTTAAAGTAATGACTGACCCATTTGTTGGAAGATTAACATTCTTTAGAGTTTATACTGGAATGATTGAAAAAGGATCTTATGTTCTTAACTCAACTAAAGGTAAGAAAGAAAGAATGGGAAGACTTCTTCAAATGCACGCTAACAAAAGAGAAGAGAAAGATGTTATCTACTGTGGAGATATCGCAGCAGTAGTTGGATTAAAAGATACAACAACTGGAGATACTCTTTGTTCTGAAACAAACCCTGTAATTCTTGAGAAAATGGAATTCCCAGATCCAGTTATATCAGTAGCTGTTGAACCAAAAACAAAAGCTGACCAAGAAAAAATGGGAATCGCTCTTGCAAAACTTGCTGAGGAAGACCCTACATTCAGAGTTAAAACTGATGAAGAAACTGGACAAACAATCATATCTGGAATGGGAGAACTTCACCTAGATATCATTGTTGACAGAATGAGAAGAGAATTTAAAGTAGAATCAACTGTTGGAAAACCACAAGTTGCTTACAGAGAAACAATAACTGCTGGTGTTGAGCAAGAAGTTAAATATGCTAAACAATCAGGAGGTAAAGGACAATACGGACACGTTAAATTAAGAATCGAACCTTTAGAAGGAAAAGATTTCGAATTTGTTAACGAAATTACAGGAGGAGCAATTCCTAGAGAATATATCCCTGCTGTAGAAAAAGGATGTAGAGAAGCTCTTGAAAACGGAGTTGTAGCTGGATATCCTTTAGTTGGAGTTAAAGTAACTCTTTATGATGGATCATTCCACGAGGTTGACTCATCAGAAATGGCATTCAAAATTGCTGGATCAATGGCAATGAAACAAGGTGCTGAAAAATGTAAACCAGTTATTCTAGAACCAGTATTCAAAGTAGAAGTAACTACTCCAGAAGAGTATATGGGAGATATCATAGGAGATATCAACTCTAGAAGAGGAATGGTTGGAGGTATGACAGACAGAAATGGTGCTAAGATCATTGACGCTAAAGTACCTTTATCAGAAATGTTTGGTTATGCAACTGACTTAAGATCTAAATCTCAAGGAAGAGCTAACTACTCAATGGAATTTGAAAGCTATGTACAAGTTCCAAGAAATATCCAAGATGAAATAAAAGCATCTAGAGGAAGATAATAAATAATTTAAGCTTTATTTAAACTCTAAGGGAAAACCCTTAGAGTTGCAAATATAAAAAATAAAAAACAAAAAAAATGAAAATATTATTAGGAGGACAAAATGGCAAAAGAAAAATTTGACAGAAGCAAACCCCATGTAAACATTGGTACAATAGGACACGTTGACCATGGAAAAACTACTACAACAGCAGCAATA
>NZ_JARHZE010000028.1 GCF_029258315.1 Fusobacterium sp.
AGAAGCTATTCCTCCAGCTGCTTTTACTTTTACATCTTTACCAACATATTTTCTCATAAGAGCTACATCATCAAAAGTTGCTCCACCAGTTGAGAATCCAGTAGAAGTTTTAATGTATTCAGCTCCTGAATTAGTAACTATTTCACACATTTTTATTTTTTCTTCTTCAGTTAAAAGGCAAGTTTCGATTATAACTTTTAAAATTCTTCCTTCACAAGCTTTATGAATTTCTTTAATCTCATTTTCTACTAAATCGTATTTTTTATCTTTTAACCAACCGATATTGATAACCATATCAATCTCATCAGCTCCATTAGCAATAGCATCTTTAGTTTCAAAAACTTTAGTTGCTGTTGTACTATATCCTGTTGGGAAACCGATTACTGTACAAATAGGTAATTTATCTCCTACATATTCTTTAGCTGGTTTTACATATGAAGCAGGTATACAAGCTGAAGCTGCTTTATAGTGTATAGAATCATCTAAAACCTCTTTTATTTCAGCCCAAGTAGCTGTTTGACCTAATAAAGTGTGGTCAACTGTTGCAAACATTTTTTCTCTGTCCATTTTTTTCTCCTTATCTTATATTAATTTTTCAAGAATTGATGTACCAATTGTATTTTTTGGCATCTCTACTTCAAAGTTATCTGCTATTGTAGCCCCAATAACAGCAAAAGTATCCATTCTATCTAACAGACCACTACCCTTCATTGAAGGAGAGTAAGCTATAAATGGAACTCTCTCTCTTGTATGGTCAGTTCCACTATAAGTTGGATCATTTCCGTGATCCGCTGTTATTATTAATAAATCATCATCTTTTAATTCATTTAATAATACACCTAAATTTTTATCAAATTTTTCTAACTCTTCAGCATATCCAATAGGATTTCTTCTGTGTCCCCATAGAGCATCAAAGTCTACAAGGTTTACATAACAAAGTCCTTTGAAATCTTTTTTAGCTATTTCTATTGTTTGTTCCATTCCGTGAACAGAACTTTTTGATTTATGAGCCTCTGTAATTCCCTCTGTATCAAAAATATCATTTATTTTTCCAACAGAGATTACATCAAATCCATTGTCTTTTAATGCATTAAGTGCTGTTTCTCCATATGGTTTTAATGCATAGTCATGACGGTTGCTTGTACGTTTAAATTCACCTTTTTTCTTACCAACATATGGTCTTGCTATTATTCTTCCTACCTTCCATTCATCTCTTAAAGTAAGTTCTCTAGCAATCTCACAACATCTATAAAGTTCATCTAGTCCAAAAGTCTCCTCATTTCCACAAATTTGTAAAACTGAGTCAGCTGAAGTATAAACTATCATATTTCCAGTTCTGATTTCCTCTTCAGCAAGTTCATCTAAGATCTCTGTACCACTAGCACTTTTATTTCCAATTACCTTATGTCCAGTTCTTTTTTCAAGCTCCTCTATAAGTTCTTTTGGGAATCCTGTGTCAGTAAATGTTTGGAATGGTTTGTCTATATTAAGACCCATCATTTCCCAATGTCCTGTCATAGTATCTTTTCCAACACTTGTTTCATTTAATTCCATAAAATATCCAAGTGGTTTTTCAACTTTTGCTACATTTTTCATTGGGTGAAGATTTGCAATCCCTAATTTTTGAAGATTTGGAATATTAAATTTTTCAACAGACTCAGATATATGTCCTAAAGTGTCTACTCCAACATCTCCAAATTTTTTTGAATCTTCCATAGCTCCAATTCCTAAAGAATCTACAACTATTGTAAATATTCTATTATATTTTTTCATTTTAAACGTCCTTCTTTCTTTTAAGAATTAACAAAAAGTTTCTAGTGCTATCTTCATCATATTAACAAAAGCTGTTTGTCTCTCTTCTGCAGTTGTTTTCTTTTCAGAAGTAAATGAATCAGAAATTGTTAATAAACAAGCTGCATTTTTTCCTAAAACTTTTGCATTGTGGAAAAGTGCAAAACTTTCCATCTCTACACAAGCACAATCATGCTTATCTCTGATTTCTTTGTATATACTTTTTTCTGTATAGAATACATCACTTGAATGTATAGTTCTTAAATGTATTGGCATATTTAATCTTTCTGCTGCTTTTTCTATTTTTTCATTTAACTCTTCACTTGGATAAGTAGTATCTTTGTCATATCCATTTTGAGTTTTTGCAAAAGATGACTCACTCCAAGCACTTTTTGCTAATACTACATCATAAATATCTAAATCTTCTGCATATGATCCAGCTGATCCAACACGAATAATATTTTCTACTCCATATTGAGAATATAATTCATATGAGTATATTCCTATTGAAGGCATTCCCATTCCAGATGCCATAACTGTTATTTCTTGTCCTTTATATTCTCCTGTAAATGCAAGCATATTTCTTACAGAGTTTACAAGTCTTACATTAGTTAAAAATGTTTCTGCTATAAATTTTGCTCTTAATGGATCTCCAGGCATTAAAACATTTTTTGCTATTTCTCCAACTTTCGCTTGATTGTGTGGTGTTGCCATAATTATCTCCTCCTATAAGGAATCACTTGTAAATGCCATTGGCATAAGTTCTTCCATATTTGTTATTTTTACTTTGTCCCCAGTTCCCAATATAACTGGAGTATCTTTTTCTAAAAGCTCTACTAATACTTGTCTACAAGCTCCACAAGGTGTGATCAAAGTCCCACCTTGTCCAACTATTGCTATTCCTTCTATATCACTTTTACGATATCCATAAGAATATGCTTGAAATATAGCATTTCTTTCAGCACAGTTAGTAAGCCCATAAGAAGCATTTTCTACATTGGCTCCTAGAAAATATTTTCCATCTTTTGTTTTTACACATGCACCAACATGGAAATTTGAATATGGTGCATATGCATTCTCCATTGCTTCATAAGCTTTATCTAATATATCTTTATATTTTTCCATTGTCTATCTCCTTATTTTTTCAAATCATTTTCTGTTATTGATTTAACATTTGGAGTTCTTCCATCTTTTGACTTAGGAATAACAATTTTTCCTTCTTTTACAAGTTTAACAACTTCTTCGTGTTTAGCTTTATCCCAGTTATTTCCAATTATCTCCCAGTTTGTAGGATTGCTTGGTTGAATTTTTCCACCTTTTACATTTTTGATATAATCTCCAACTAACTCTCTAACTCCACCTAAGTTTCCTTTTACATCTATCTCTAAAACTTTTGGTAACTCTTCTCCCTCTTTATAGATCTCTCCATAACTTAATAGATGAGTATTTACACGATAGTTATTAACTGCCACTACAAATTTATCAGTGTCTTTTACCTCTTTACCAGTCTTAGACCATTTTAGATTTTTTATTCTATTTCCTGGTTCTTTAGAAATATCTATTTGATAATCTACACCTGAGAACATATCATAATTGAATCCTCTTATATTTTCATTAAATGATATAGTTAAATCTCCTGGTTTATAAGTATTATAATATGAAGCTGACCACTCCATAAATTGTTTTAATTGTTTTCCTGTCATTTCTAATTTATATAATGTATTACCATATTTATAAATTAATGCTGTATCACTTTTCTTTATTTTTCCAGGCTCTAAGTTTGCATCAACATTAAATAATGCTGCTGCTGAAACATCAGCTCCTGTATAATAAGTTTGAACTTCATTTATAAAATCTATAAGTGCAGTAGGTTGAATTTGTGCTTGTGGTATTCCCTCTATTTCATTTTTTGGAGCAAGATTTCCACCAGTTAATTCCCCTATTATAATATTAGCTTCTTTTAAAGCTCTTTGATGATATGGTTCTAATTTTTTAGAAACCTCTTTGTCTGGCTCATAGTCAGCTATCTTTATACTTTCAGCTTTTCTGTCAACAATTTTATATTTGTCTCCATCTTTTTCAAGTATGATATTAACTTTTGCCATACTTACAGCACTATTTTTATTTTCTACTATTAATACATCATTAACATATGCTTTTTCTACTAATTTGTGTTCATGAGCTGCCACAATTAAATCTACTTCTGGGCAAGCTTTAGCAAGGTCGTTTACTCCTGAGTTAGGAACACCATATTCGTTTTCCTCTCCCATATGAGTTACTACCATAAGGATATCTACCTTACCTCTTAATTCTTTTACTATTTTTTTAGTTTCTTCAACAGGATCTGTTACTATATAATCTTTTAAATTTACGCTATCCCATTTAGTAATATTTGGAGTACACATTCCTATAATTCCAATTTTTACTCCATTTTTTTCCATTATTGTATAGCTGTCAGCAAACTTACTTCCATCTTGATTATATAAGTTTCCTATTAAAGGTTTTGCTTTAAATTGTTTCATTATGTTTCTTAAATTATCCACACCAAAGTTAAATTCGTGGTTTCCAATAGCCCACACATCATAACCTATTTCATTCATACCAAGAACCATTGGATGAATTTTATCTTTGAAAAATAATTCTGCATAGTTGTCCTGAATTGTATCTCCAGCATCAACTACAATTGTATTTTCATTTCTATATTTTTTTACAGCAGTGGCTATTTGAGCTACACTTCCACTTTTGCTCTCTTCGTTTATAGCATAATCATATGGATAAAATTTTCCGTGTAAATCACTTGTTGCAAGGATCTGTATATCAATCTCCTCTCCAAAAACATTTACAGTTGATAAAATTGATAAAGCTCCTGAAAGTAAAAACAATTTAAATTTATTTCCCATAAACACTCCTTTTATATAATTAAGTTTTTAATTAAATAGCTGTTATAATTCCTACTATTATAGCACTTAGAAGACTTACTACAAATCCACCTATCATAGCTTTAAATACAAGTCTTGATAATACATTTTTCTTTTCTGGACAAAGAGCTGATATTCCAGCTATACATATTCCCATACTAGAAATATTAGCAAATCCTGCTAAAGATATTGATAAGATTAATCCTGTTCTCTCTCCTAATTGAGAAATTACTTTTCCTAACTCTTCAAAAGCAACAAACTCATTTAGAACTAATTTACTTCCTAAAAGTTGTCCTGCAAATAGAGCATCATTTCCTGAAAGTCCCATCATATATCCAAGTGGAGAGAAAACATATGCAAACAATTTCTCTAAGCTAAGTCCATCAAATCCAACCATAGAACCAACACCTGAAAGAATTCCATTGATTAAAGATACAAGTCCTATTATAGCTATTAAAGATGCTCCAATTGCTAAAGCTGATGCCATACCATTCATAGCTCCTTCAGTAACAGCTTCAATTAAGTTTTCACTTCCAGCTTTGTTATCTATTTTTACATCTTCTATTTCCTTAACTGTTTCTAATTCAGGATAAATTATTTTTGATACTGCTATACTTCCCATTGGAACCAATGTACAAGCTATTAAAAGATGTTCCATTGGTATACCTAAAGCTACATATCCTCCAATAATAGTTGCTGACATACTTCCCATTCCAGAAACAAGAACAACCATTACTTCACTTTCTGTCATTCTTCCTAAATATTTACTAACAAGTATAGGACTTTCAGTTTGTCCAAGGAACATATTTGCAACAGCAACGAAACTTTCTACATGAGAAGTTCCTAAAACTTTTCCAACACCTTTTCCGATTACTTTTACAATAAATCCTAAAACTCCTAAATAATATAATCCACCAACTAATGAAGATAAGAATATTATATTTCCAAGAACTTGAGTTGCAAAAATAAATCCTGTTGGAGCATTTGCCATTCCAAGACTACCAAACACAAATCCTATACCATTTTTTCCATAATCTAGTACCTGTGTTACTACCTCTGAAACTTTTGATACAACAAATTTTCCTAAAGGGAATTTAACTAATAAAAACGCAATTATAAATTGAGCTATCATTGCTTTTATTATTATCTCTTTTTTTATTGATTTTCTATCCTTTGATATTAATACCATAGCTGCTAAAACTATGATTATTCCTAACACACTTGTTAAAATTGTTCTCATTTATCTATTTTCCTCTCCTGATTTATTTTTTATTTATTATTTCTCAGATTCTTTATCTGCTTTTATTAAGTTACGAATTGCTTCTACTGTTAATTTTATTGCCGCTTCTGTATCATGAATAACTGGATTTTCAAGTCCTAATTTTTCTCTTTCTTGGTTTGCAACAACTAAGAATGATGATCCAACACGAACTCTTAAATAATCTCCTACTATAAATAGAGCTGCTGATTCCATCTCAGATGCTTTACATCCCATTCTTTTCCAAGCTTCCCATTTAGCTTCTAATTCATAACTAACTGGTTTTGTTGATGGCTCATGTTGTCCATAGAATGAATCTTTACATTCTACAACTCCAACGTGATAAGTTGCTTTTAGAGTTTTAGCTGCTTGAACTAAAGCATTTGTTACATCTAAGTTTGCTACTGATGGATATTCTATTGGAGCATATTCTTTACTTGTTCCTTCCATACGAACGGCTCCAGTTGCAATAACTAAATCTCCACCCATAATTTCTGTTTGCATTCCTCCACAAGTTCCTACTCTTAAGAATGTGTCTGCTCCTGATTTTACAAGTTCTTCTAAGGCTATTGCTGCTGATGGTCCTCCAATTCCTGTTGAAGTAACACTAACTTTTACTCCGTCTAAGTATCCTGTATAAGTAACATATTCTCTGTTGTCTGCTACTAATTTTGCATCATCAAAGTGTCTAGCTATTTTTTCACAACGTTTAGGATCTCCAGGTAATATAACATATCTTCCTACATCTCCTTTTCTTAATCCAATGTGATATTGTAATCCTTCTTCAGCGTATTTCATTTTAATACCTCCTCAGTTTTCTTTCTTGTCTACTATTATTTTATGATTGTCTAATAACTTGTCTATAACATATAGTATCACATGAACCTTTTTTATGTCAATTATTTTTTTGAGTTTTTTACTTTTGATTATTGATTATTTTGTTCTATTTTTAAGACGATTATTTTTAAAATTAGACATAAAAAAAGAGGATTTTGTTTTTAATCCCCTTGATTTTTTATTTTCTTTTTCTTTCTATTACAATATTGCTATATTCAATAGGTATGTAATGCTTGTTATGTAGCACTGGATATTTATTTTTATAATACAAAGTTTCACCTAATAAACAAAATTTATCTGTATTTGATAAAGTTTTCATTGAAGAAAAATTTCCAGCTGTTGAAAAGTTCAATTTAATAGATGAATGTCTAGCTTTTTCATAAACCTCTTTCTCCAAAAATTCTACAAACTTATCTTTATTATTTAGATCTATTTTCTCTTCCACTACTGTTTCAATAGGTATAATTGTCAAAGTATAAGCTATTACTTTTCCTTTCATCTTATACCATCTATCAACAAAAACCACAACTGGAGATTTTCTCTCTAATACTTTACTTGTATAATCTGTTGACGGCTCAATTTTAAATTCTAATTCAACTTCATCTATTTTTTCAGTTATACTAGTATAGACAGGATGATCTAAAACTTCTAAACCTTTTTCCCAAGATATCCCGGATTTTACTATAAAATTTCCTTTCCCACGAATATTCTTTACCATTCCGTCTTCTTGTAAAAGAGCTAGTGCTTGTCTTAAAGTCATTCTACTAACTCCCATTATTTTTGCCAATTCTGGCTCTGATGGTAATTTTGTTTCTTGGGAAAACTCCCCCTCTTTTATCATTGCAAAAAGTTTATCATAAACAGCCACACATCTAGGCAATTTTTTATTGCCATTTATAAATTCCTCAATTCTTTCTTCCATCGTTATACACCTTTTTTATAATTTTTGTATTTTTATTATACATTAACATTGAAAACTTTTCAAGTAAAACTTGTCTAATTTTATACAAATTTATAAAGATTTTTTTTAACTTTTAAAATATCTTAGATAATTACAATGATTTATAACAATTTTTTATCTCTCTTAATTAATTTGTTGTCTAAAATTTTTTTAATTAATAATAGTCTTTTAAAGAAAAACTATTATTTTTTTCTATTTTTTAATCAAATTTATCTTTTTATTAATTTTATTTCTAAAATATATAAATAAAATATTTAAATCTTTCTTATTTTTACCATCTCTTTTTAGATTTTTAATTTCTAAATATTAGATTTCTCACAAAAAATAAAAAAAACTAAATTCTTTTAAAATTATTTTACCCAATCTTTTTTATTTTTATATTTTTTAATAATTTTTATAAAAAGTAATTATAATTTTTCTAGCAATAAAAAAAGGTCGCCTTATTTAGCAACCTTTTTATTTATCCTATTTAAATTTAGGGAAGTATCTAGTATGTAATAACTCGTGAGCTTTACGGCTTAATGGATAATCTAGATATTGTCTATAAAACTCTTTTACAGATTCATTTTCGTGAGATCTTCTGATTGGAAGACTCTTATCTATATTATTAAGTCCTTCTGCTCTTTTCTTTAATACTTCTAATTTCTTAAGTGCTTTCGGTTGTCCTCCACCACCGATACATCCACCTTTACAAGCCATGATTTCGATAGCATGGAAGAATTCTTCTCCAGCTCTTATCTTATCTAGCATTTTTGCTGTTTCTTCAAGTCCGTGAGAGATTCCTATTCTTAAATCTAAGTCTCCTACTTTTATTTCAGCTATTCTGAATCCGTCCCATCCTCTTAGCTCTTCAAATTCTACATTTTCTAATCTTTGACCAGTTATAGACTCAACAGCAGTTCTTGTTGCAGCCTCGATAACTCCTCCAGTTCTTCCGAATATTATTCCAGCTCCAGAGTATTCTCCTAATGGATTATCAAAATCTTCATCTTCAAGTTCTTTTAAATCTATATTTAATTGTTTGAATAATTTTATTAATTCTCTTGTAGTGATTACTACGTCAGTATCATAATTGTCCCCTCTTGAGAACTCTTCTCTTGATGCTTCATATTTTTTAGCAAGACAAGGCATAATAGCTACTACTGATACTTGCTCTCTTGAAAGTCCTACACTCTTAGCCCATAAATCTTTTGCAACAGTTGAGAATATTTCCATTGGAGATTTTACTGATGATGGTACATCTAACATATCTGGATAATTTTGCTCAAAGAATTTTATCCAAGCTGGACAACAAGATGTTAGTATTGGAAGTTTTACATCTTTATCCCCAGCAGCAAATTTTTCTAATCTTTCTTGGAATTCTTTAGCTTCTTCCATTATTGTTAGGTCAGCAGCCCAGCTTGTATCAAATACATAGTCTATTCCGATAGCTTTTAAAGCTGAAACTAATTTTTTCTCAACGTTTTCTCCAGCCTCATAACCAAAAGCCTCTCCGATAGCAACTCTTACTGCTGGTGCTATTTGAGCTACAACTATTTTATTAGGAGTAGCAATATCTCTTAATAATTGAGTTGTGTGATCTCCTTCAAATATAGCTCCTACTGGACAAGCTACAACACATTGACCACAGTGAGTACATTTTTCATTATCTATTGTGTGTTTTTGTTTTATTGATCCAGAGATACAATGTACTGGACAAACTCTTGCACAAGCTGTACATCCTATACATTTATCTGTAATTTTAAATTTTAACATTTGGATACATTGTCCTGCTGGACAAACTTTATTTTCAATATGCTCTTCAAATTCATGGTAGAATTTTTCAATTGATTCTATAACAAGATTTCTTTTTCTTTTTAAAGTATCTCTCATTATTCCACAAAGATGTCTTAAAAGGAATAAATCTCTCATATTTCCTTTTCCTTTAGAAATTCTGTCAAGAACTCTCCAAGAACGTTTCATTTCCTCTTCAACTCTTGAATACTCTAAATAACCTCTTCTTTGTAAGTTAGCTAATAGATATTCTAAATAGAATTTTGAGAAAGAAACCATACAATCTTCCTCTGATAATATTATAATATTTCTTGTAGAACCATCTTCAAATAAATCTAAATCAATAGGTTTGTCTAAATAATCATCTAAAACTAAATTTCTAAATGGTAATCCAAATTGTGCTGCTTTAAATTGTTTGTGTCCAACAATTCCTCCAGCCATCTCAATTAAATCTGCTAAAGTTGTTGTTTCTAGTATTTCATATACTCCTGGTTTTGTAACCATTCCTGAAATAGCCACTACATTTTTCCCTTGTTTTAAAGCTTTTTTCAATTCTGTTCCTGCAACATTACAGAAGATTGAACCTACAGAAGATAAACTTATTATCTCTTGCCCGTGATTGTGTTCGAACATCTTTCCTCCTAAGACTTTATAAAAAATTTATTGTTAAATTAAAATTAATCCATCGAAATTTAATCATTTTAAAAAAAATTAATTTTTTTCTTTTCAAAATGCTAATTTCTTGTTATATTATTATATATAAAAAAACAAATTTTTGCAACTAAAAATTTACATTTGTTAAGAATAATTTAATATTTTTTCGTGAAGTATTAATTTTTAACCATATCTGCCTTTTTATTTTTTAATTTCTTTTATTTAAATGTATTTTTTTGTTGTATAATATTATAAAAAAAGGAGGAAAAAAGATAAGTTTTTTATCTTTATTAACATTTTATGAAAAAAGAGATTTTTATTAATAAATTATTTGAAAAAGCTAGTAAAAATGGAATAGAGGAATTTGAAGTTTATTTTCTTTCAAATCTTAACTATTCAATTAAAGTTTACCAAAATAAAATAGATAATTTTACCAATAATCAAAATCAAGGAATATCCTTCAGAGGAAAAATAAATGGAAAGATGGGGTATTCTTACTCTGAATCTTTTGAAGAAGATGATATTGATTTTCTTATAGCTCAAGTTTTAGAAAATGCAAGTTGTATAGAAACTGTTGATGAACAGTTTATTTTTTCTGAAAAAGAAAACTATAAAGAGATTACAACATATTCACCACTATTAAATAATATAGATATTGAAGAAGTTAAAGAGTTTTTATTCTCTATGGAAAAATATGCCCTTTCCCTTGATGAAAGAGTTAAAAAGGTAAATTTCTGTTCTTTCTCTCTTGGAGAAAGTGAAAAAATTATAAAAAACTCAAGTGGACTTTCTCTCTCTTCTAAAGAAAATATTTGTTACACTTATTTAAGTGTTGTAGCTCAGGATAAAGAGATTATAAAAACAGGTTCTGATTTTATGATAGGACAAGATTTTTCTAAGTTTGATTATAAAAAAATAGCAAAAACTGCTGTTGATGAGGCCATTTCAAAATTTAATATAACTTGTGAAAAAATAGATCCAAAAATCTGTGTTATAGAAAACTTAGCTTTCTCTTCTCTTTTAGGAGCTATGAGTAATATTTTTTCTGCTGATGCTGTACAAAAAAATATTTCAAAACTTAAGGGAAAATTAAATACTAAAGTTGCCTCAAATATATTCACTTTAATAGATAATCCCCATTTAGAAAATGGTTTTGGAAACTCTGCCTTTGATGATGAGGGAGTTCCTACTATGTATAAAGAGATTATTGAAAATGGTAATCTAAAAACATATCTATATAACTTAAAAACTGCTAACAAAGATGGAGTAAAATCAACTGGAAATGCTATGAAAGGAAGTTATAAAGGAACTATTGGAACTTCTGCTTTTAATCTTTATGTAAAACCTAGAGAAAAATCTTTTGAAGAATTAACATCCAATATTGAAGAGGGTGTTCTTATAACTGATTTTGCTGGACTTCACTCTGGTCTTAATAGTATATCTGGAGATTTCTCTTTAGCTGGAGAGGGATTTATAATCAAAAATGGTAAAGTTGACAAAGCTTTAAATCAAATAACAATAGCTGGAAACTTCTTTGAACTTTTAGAAAATATTGAAGATATTGGAAATGATTTAAAATTCTCCCTATCTTCTGTTGGATCTCCATCTATAAAAGTAAGCGGACTAAAAATTGTAGTTGATTAATTTTTCAAAATCCTACATTATTATATTATAATTTTCAAAAAAACAGAAGAGACTACCTCTTCTGTTTTTTATTTTATATTATTCTAAAATCTATAATTTATACCTAAAATTGCTACGCTATTTAATTCTTTTTCAAATCTAACTTCATAACTCATATAAATATTCCAATTTTCCTCTTCTTTATTTTATCGTATAAATTTAAACTTAATTTATTTTTACTTATAAAATCTATTCTTTACTTTTGAAATATTAATAATTAAACTATATTTTTTATAATTAATTTCTAAAAACATATCTTTTTTTATTTTTTATTTTATCTTCGAGATTTTCAAAAAAATTAATAAAATATAAACTTAACCTAAATAATAAAAATAATTTTTTTATTTATGCCTTTCAATTTCCCAGCTCATTATAGTTCTTATTATTACTATTAATAAAACTAAAATTATATTTTTCAAATCTCTTAAAATTATTGTGTCAATAATATCTGCCACTATTAAGAACTGTAAGCCCACCAAAATATATTTTTCCATTCCTATCTTTATGGCTTTTTCTAAAGTTATTTTTGGAGTTGTTGTAAATAATAAAAATATACTTTTTAAAAATCCATAGCAAATAGTTCCGATTGATAAAGCAGTAAAAAAGAATGACAAAATTTCTAAAAATTCTTTAAATAAAATCTCACTCATTTTATAAACTTCTCCCACATTCTCCCCCCTTTTTTTTATCTTCCTATACTTTAATTATAATTCTTTCTATTAAAAAATCAAAATTATTTTATAAAAAAGAGTTATAAATTGGTAGAATCAAAACTACCAATTTATAACCCTCATATAATTTTTATCTATCAATCATTTATATTTTTAGGAACACCAAACAAATATGTTATTATAAATCCTGCAAGATAAGATATAAGTAAACCTATGAAATAATATAATATTTTTCCAGGTACTACTAATGGAATTGCAGTAATTCCTGCTGGTCCAAATGCTATTGTTTGTACTTTCATCATAGCTAAGAAAGCTCCACCAAATCCACCAGCTATTGAGGCAGTTATAAATGGTTTACCTAATGGTAAAGTTACCCCGTATAACATTGGTTCTCCAATTCCTAATATTGCTACTGGCATAGCTGATCTAATTATATTTCTTAATTTTTCATTTTTCTTAGCTTTTACATATATTGCAGCTGCTGCTCCAATCTGTCCTCCACCTGCCATACATAATATTGGGAATAATGATATTGCTCCTGTTTGAGTTAACTGTACCATATAAAATGGAATCAATCCGTGATGTAATCCAACCATTAATAATGGTAAAAAACTCATTGCTAAAATAAATCCACCAATTATTGCCATCGGTCCTTCACTCATAATAAAGAATGAAAATACTTTGATTATTATATCAGATACAAAACCTGCAAAAGGCATTATTACAAATATTGTTAATGTTCCAACAATAAGTAAAGATAATGTTGATGTTAAAATAGTATCTAAAAAGTCTGGAATAACCGTTCTCAATTTTTTCTCAACAAATGCTAAAATTGCAACTCCTAAAATTATTCCAATCACTCCACCTTTTCCTGGAATTAATATACTATTTAGAGGTATCTCTGAATTATATAATCCTAAAACATTTGAAAAAATATTTATATTTGGACTTAATGTTATAGCACCAATTACTCCTCCTAATGCTGGAGTAGCTCCAAATTCATTAGCTGCATTTATCCCTACAAAAATAGCAAAATATCCAA
The DNA here is from genome assembly GCF_029258315.1 of Fusobacterium sp. GTDB lineage: Bacteria > Fusobacteriota > Fusobacteriia > Fusobacteriales > Fusobacteriaceae > Fusobacterium_B. The sequence continues at coordinate 13,589 of NZ_JARHZE010000028.1, forward strand.
ATAGTCCACTTGCTAAAGTTTGAAAGAAAGTTATCCATAAAGGTAATTCTTTTATCCCTTGAACTGTATATACATTTTGAAAATATCCAGCTATTCCATTTAAAAGTCCTGCTCCTATAATGGCTGGAATTAATGGTACAAATATATTTGCTAAACTTTTTAATATTCTTGATAATCTTCCTTGTTTTTTCTTTATCTCCTCTTTATTTTTTACCCAATCTTCATTAAAATTATTTTTTAAATCACATTGATTTCTCATTTCATCAGCAATTTTTTTACTTTTTCCCGGTCCAACTACAAGTTGAAGAGTATCATCCTCGATAACTCTCATTATATAATCAGAATTTTTTAATTCTTCAAAATTAACTTTTTCTTGATCCTTTACATTTAATCTTAATCTTGTCATACAATTATTTATAACAAGGATATTTTCTTTTCCACCCAAATTTTTAATTATTTCTTGTGCTACTTTAGATATGTCCATTTTAAAACCCCCTTTATTTTAGCTACTTATTTAAATCTATTTTTCTAATAAATCCATTTGCATTTTTTAAAGTTTCTTCTGCTACCTCCTTTGAACAATTTAATAATACCATTATTATTGCCAATTTTACATTGTTATTACATTCTTTTAAAGTTTCTTCTGCTTTTTCAGATGAACAACCTGTAATTTGCACGATATTATTTTTTGCTCTCTCTAGTAATTTTATATTAGTTATTTTTAAATCCACCATTAAATTTTCATAAACTTTTCCTACACCAGTCATTGATGCTGTACTAATCATATTTAAAATTAACTTTTGGGCAGTTCCAGCTTTTAGTCTTGTTGATCCTGTTAAAACTTCTGGTCCAACTTCTACATCTATTGCTAAATCTGAAATTTCACCAATTTTACTATTTTTATTACAAGCTATGGAAAAAGTTTTACAGCCTAATGATTTTGCATATTTTAATCCACCAATACAATATGGTGTTCTTCCAGAGGCAGCCACTGCACAAACAATATCATTTTTTGTTAGATTAATTTTTTTCAATTCCTCTACTGCTAATTCTTCTGAATCCTCTGCTCCCTCTTGAGCCTCCACAAAAGCTTTTTCTCCTCCAGCTATAAGTCCAATAACTTGATTTTTCGATACTCCAAATGTTGGTGGACACTCAACTGAATCTAAAACTCCTAGTCTTCCACTTGTTCCAGCTCCGATATATATTAATCTTCCTTGATTATTAAATGTTTCTATTACCCATTTAACTGCAATTTCTACTTGTGGTAAAACTTTTTCTACACTATATGCTACTGTTTTATCTTCTTCATTCATAAGTTTTAATAAATCTAATGTTGACATTGTATCCATATTCATACTTTTTTTATTTCTTGTTTCAGTTGCTTTATTTTTTAAAATATTCTCCATAATTTTCTCCCTTTTAAATATGTTTTATTAAGTTCCTACTCTCTTTTATGTAATTTTTTGTATTTTTATAATCTTTTTGAGTTAATCTTAAAAAGATTATATCATTTATTATTAGTTGAGCCATTCTTGAAGATATGGCTGAACTTCTAAGAATATTCTCTTCAGATATTATTTTTAAATTAAAATCACTTAAACTAGCTACAGTATTTTTTTCTATTGATGTTATTGAAAGTACTTTTATATTTTTATTCTTAGCTTTTTTTATCACATCAATTACGTCTTCTGTTTCACCTCTATGAGAAATAGCAATTACCATATCATTACTATCCATAGTAGCTAATTTCATCAGTTGCATATGAGGACTTTCATAGTGTAAAGCATCTATTTTTATCTTCATAAATTTTATTTCTAAATCCTTTGCTACTATTGAAGACATACCTGAACCTATAATTAATATTTTTTTGCTCTTTTTTATCTCTTCTATAACATCTTCCATATATTTATAATTTATATTACCAACTGTTTTTTCCAAAGCTTTTATTGTTTCGTTTAAAGTTTTGTTTGAAACCTCTTCTAAAGAGTCATCTAAATATATTTGATCATGTATTCTCTCTTTATTTTTATACAACCTATCATTCTCTATCTCTTTGCTTAGTTGTATCTTAAATTCTCCATATTTATTAAACCCTAATTTTTTTATAAATTTTATAATTGAAGATTGTCCTACTCCAATTTTTAATGCTAATTCTACTGAAGTTAAATTTAAAATTTCTTTCATATTTTTTAATATATAAACTCCTATTTCACTTTCCTTTGGAGTCATATCTTTCTTTAAAGAAACAATAAGTTTTTTTATCATATATATCATTCTCCTTTTTTTTATAATATAATATCTTTTTCAATTTGTCAAGAATATTTTATTCTTATTTTTCCATCTTTTTAAGAATATTTTATTCTTGAGTTAATATTTTTTAATTTTATAATATAAAATATAATTTAATTACAATAGAAAAGAGTGCTACATTCTCATAGCACTCTCTTACTTTCTATGCTTTATTAATTAAAAGATTTTTCTTTCCAACAGAAAGCATAAGTTTTATTCTATTTATCTGATTTACCTCTGAGTAAGCTGGATCGTAATCAATAGAAACAATATTTGAATGGGAATAAGTTTCCTTAAGTTTTTTAATCATTCCCTTACCTGTTATATGGTTAGGTAGGCAACCAAAAGGTTGAACACAAACTATATTTGGTACATCATGCTCTATAAGTTCTATCATCTCACCTAGCAAGAACCACCCTTCACCAGATTGGTGTCCAATTGAAATAAATCTAGAAGTTTTATCTGCCACTTTTCCTATAAAGTTTTCTTTCTTAAACCTCTCACTTCTAGCCAAAGCTCTATTTACAAATCCTGTATAAAATCCTGTTATTGCCAAAGCTGCTTTAGTGTGTAGGGTAGCAACCTTTCCCTTAAATCTTTCTTTTAAAAATTTCTCACTATAAATACAATAGTTTATAAAACTCATAAGGCTTGAAGTTCTTGCCTCTCCCCCTTCACTTTCTATAAAGTCAACAAGGTAGTTATTAGCAAAAGGGCTAAATTTTACAAGGATTTCTCCTACAACTCCAACTTTTATTTTTTCTATCTTTTCTACATCTATAAATGAAAATTCATCTACAATTTGATTTAAATTTTTTCTAAACTCTAAAATTTTTCCATTTCTTATATTTGGTTTTACATCTTCATACCATCTTTCAAAAATCTTATTTGTTAACCCCTTTATTTTTTCATAAGGTCTTATATGGTAAAGAAGTTTCATTAAAATATCTCCATAGGAAACAGCCATCAGAGTTTTATGTATAAGTTTTGGTGTTAATTTAAATCCCTCTTGTTTTTCATATCCCACGGCATTTAATGAAAGTACTGGAACATTTGCAAATCCACTATCTCTTAAAGCCTTTTTCAAAAATCCAATATAGTTTGTAGCACGACAACTTCCACCAGTCTGAGAAATCATAACTGCAGTTTTTTCAACATTGTATTTTCCAGATTTTAATGCTTGTATCAACTCACCAATAACTAAAATAGACGGATAACAAGCATCATTATTTACATATTGAAGTCCTGTATTAAGTGCCTCTTTTGTTTCCTCTAAAATTTCCAATCTATATCCTTCTGATTTAAAAGCATCTTTTATAAGTCCAAAATGAATTGGGGACATTTGAGGGGCTAATATTGTATATTCTTCTTTCATTTTTTTAGTAAAGATATTTTTTCTATATTCAATTTTCTTTTTAACTATTTTTTTAATAGCTTTTTTCTTATCAGCTAGGGCAGCCAAAAGACTTCTTATTCTTATTTTTACAGCTCCCATATTGCTAACTTCATCTATTTTTAAAATTGTATGAACTTTTCCATAGTTTGATAATATCTCTTCCACTTGATCAGTCGTTACAGCATCCAATCCACAACTGAAACTATTAAGTTCTATCAATTCTAAGTTTTGATGTTTTCCAACAAAGGTTGCAGCTCTATAAAGTCTTGAGTGGTAAGTCCATTGGTCAATTACCCTAAGCCCATCTTCTAACTCTGTAAGACTTGCAACGGCATCTCCTGTTAAAACTGCAATTCCAAAAGAGTTTATCATATTTGGTATTCCGTGATGTATCTCTTTATCATTATGATAAGGTCTACCACAAACAACTATTCCAGTCTTTCCAGTTTTTTCAAGATAATCCATAATTTCTAGAGCTTTATTTCTCATATCTTTTCTAAAATTATATCTCTCTTCCCAAGCTGCATCAACTGCTAACTCAGCCTCTTTTTTGGTAACTCCAAACTTTTCAAACTCCTCAAATACAGTTTTACTTAAAACTTTTTTATCAGCCATTGAGAAAAATGGTATCAACATCTCAATATTTTTCTCTTTTAAAATATCCATATTATTTTTTAAAACTTCTGGATAAGAGATTACTATTGGACAGTTAAATTGATTTTGTGCCTTATTATCCTCTTTTTCCTCATAGATAACACAAGGATAAAAAATTCTTTTTACACCTTTTTCTATAAGGTTAACTATATGTCCGTGAGTCATTTTAGCTGGATAACAAATTGAATCTGAAGTTATTGTGTCCATTCCCTTTTCATAGATTTTTTTAGATGAGTCATCTGAAATTATAACTCTAAATCCAAGTTTTGTAAGAAGAGTAAACCAGAATGGGTATGAGTCATAAATATTTAAAACTCTAGGAATACCTATCTCTCCTCTTATAGCTTTTGATGGCTCAAGAGGTGTGTAATTAAATACCCTATTATATTTATACTCAAACATATTTGGTACATCTTCTTTTTTCACATTTCCAAGAGGTCTTTCACATCTATTTCCAGAGATAAATCTCTCTCCATTTTTAAATTTATGGATTGTTAAAAGACAATTATTTCCACAAATTCCACATCTAGTTAAATTTGTATTTGTAGAAAATCCATTTATATCCTGTTTTGATAGAAGAGAGGATCTTACAAGATTATTTTCTTTAGAATACTCTTTAGCTATAAGGCTAGCTCCGAAAGCTCCCATAAGTCCTGCTATATTTGGTCTTATTACATCTCTTTCAGAGATAAGTTCAAAGGCTCTAAGTACAGAGTTATTTAAAAATGTTCCCCCTTGAACAACTATTTTTTGTCCAAGCTCCTCTTTATTTTTCATTTTTATAACTTTGAAAAGTGTATTTTTTACCACTGAATATGAAAGTCCAGCAGATATATCTCCAACATCAGCTCCATCTTTTTGAGCCTGTTTAACTTTTGAGTTCATAAACACAGTACATCTAGTTCCTAAATCAGCTGGAGTTTTTGCCTCCATTCCAAGTTTTGCAAATTCCTCTATCTTAAGTCCAAGACTTCCAGCAAAAGTTTCTAAGAAAGATCCACAACCTGATGAACAAGCCTCATTTAAAAGTATTGAGTTTATAACTCCGTCCTTTATCTTTAGACATTTCATATCCTGCCCACCTATATCCAAAATAAAATCCACATCAGGTGAAAAATATTTTGCCCCTCTATAATGAGCCATTGTTTCTACAACTCCAACATCTACTTTTAAAGCTGTTTTTATTAAATTTTCTCCATATCCAGTTACACAAGAACCTTTTATTATAATTTTATCTGAAAGTTTATCATATAAATCTCTTAAATTTTTTAAAATATTATCCAAAGGATTTCCTTTATTATGTGAATAGTGAGAATAAAGTATCTCATTATTTTCAGAAACAAGAACTAATTTTATAGTTGTTGATCCTGCATCTATTCCCAAATATGCATTACCTGAATAATTTTCTATATCAATATTTTCTACTTTTTCTTTATCGTGTCTTTCAAAAAATTCTTTTTTCTCATCTTCATTTTCAAATAAAGGCGGTAAAGTCATTGTTTCAGATACACCTTTTTTATCTAGAAGTAAGACTTTATCCTTTAATTCTTCCAAAGAAAATTCTCTTTTATTTTCTCTTGATAAAATACAAGCTCCCTCTGCCACAAAAAGTTGAGAGTTTTCTGGAAAAATTATATCCTCTTTCTGAAGTTTTAAAGTTTCTATAAATCTTTTTCTAAGTTCACTTAAAAAGAAAAGAGGTCCTCCAAGAAAAGCTACCTTTCCAGTAATCTTTTTTCCACAAGCTAGACCTGTAATCGTTTGATTTACAACAGCCTGAAAAACTGAAACTGCAATGTTTTCTTTTTTGACCCCTTCATTTACTAATGGTTGAATATCTGTTTTAGCAAAGACTCCACATCTTGATGCTATCGGATAGATTGTGTCATAATTTTTGGCCAATTCATTTAAGCCTTTAGCATCTGTATCTAGTAAAGATGCTATCTGATCCACAAAAGCCCCTGTTCCACCAGCACAACTTCCATTCATTCTCTGTTCCATATCATTTTTTAGATATGTTATCTTAGCATCCTCTCCACCTAGTTCAATGGCTACATCTGTTTCAGGAATTACTGTTTCAATAGCTTTTATACAAGCAATAACCTCCTGAACAAAATCTACATCAATCCACTTTGCCACTCCAAGCCCACCAGAACCTGTGATATTTATCTTAAAGCAAATATCCCTACCAAATTCTTTTTCAATGTAAGCAAAAAAATCTTCAAAAAGTTTTTTTGAAGTTTCTCTCACATTGGAAAAATGCCTTTCATAAACAGAGTATAAAATATTGTTCTCCTCATCTAGACAAACAATTTTTACAGTTGTTGAACCTATATCAGTTCCTAAAAATAATTTTTTCATTAGACAGTTCTCCTTGTATATAAGATTTTATTTAATTGTGATTAATAAATAAAATCTTTTTAAATTCGGAGTATCCGTCTTTTATCTCTATCCAAGATCGAATAGAAAGGATTTATTCTCTCTACCCTCTCTGTTATTTTTACTACTACCTCTAGTTCAAAAAATTCTTTCATAACATCTATAAAATGTGGTAAAGTATCACACTCTATAAATTTTTCTAAAATTTTTACCCTAGATATCCTCATTCCTAAATAGTTAGAAGAACTTGATGAGTTATTAAGAAAAATTGTACTTTCTTTTTTATATCTAGAATTTGTATGAGTTCTATTACTAAAGTTAAAACTTTTAACAAAAACTATCATAACAAAAGAAACTATAAAAAACATTAGATATATAGCTATTCTTTTCTCTTTTGCTTTCATCTCACCCTCCTAATCTTTAGATTTAATTATCTGAATTATACACTATTTTATAAAAAAAATCAATCAAGTAAATTTGTCTAATAATAAAAAAATCATAGGATAATTTTATTTTCACCTATGATTTTCTGCCTATTATTTATTTGTTTTTTTAGCAAGCATAACCAAAGGAATTAAAAATAAAATTAAAATTCCACTTCCAATTATTATATCATTTACTCCCATAATAGCTGACTGTTCTGTGATTATATTATTTATCATAACAATTTTATCTTGAAAACTTCCACCTACATTATTTATATATGATATAAAATTTGGATTTCCACTATTTATTGCGGACACCATATCTTGATGATGAACTGCCATTCTATGATTCCAAAAATTTACTGAAAGAGAGGTACCAAAAGTATTTCCTATATTTCTCATAAAATTATAAAGTCCCGATGCTCCTGCCATATCCTCATCTGGAATTTCAGAAAGTGTTATTGTATTTAGTGGCAAAAAGAAAAATCCTAAACCTATTCCAGAAAGTAGTCTTGAGAAAGCAATATATCCAGAGGTTACATCTGGAGTATAATTTCCTGTTAAAAGTGCAGAACCTGTAAAAAATATAAATCCAAAAATAACAACTTTTCTAGCATCTAATCTATTAAGTTGAGTTCCCAAAATCGGAGCTATCAACATTATTGCTAATCCTAAAGTTGAAGTTGTGAGTCCACTTTGAAAAGCTGTATATCCCATAAAATTTTGGAGCCATAAAGGAATTACCACAACAGATGAAAAAAATGCTGCACTCCCTATTGATATACTTAAAGCTCCAATAGTAAAATTTCTATTTAAAAAGAATCTTATATTTATCATTGGATCTTTATGGTACCACTCCCAAATAACTAAGAGGGTGATAAATACAAAAGAGAGTATTCCAAGTACAACTATAAATTTACTTGAAAACCAATCCAAATCATTCCCTTTATCAAGCATAATTTGTAGTGAGGCTATACCAACACTTAAAAATATCAATCCCAATATATCTATTGGTTGTTTTTCTGTTTTATCTTTGTAACCTTTCTTTTTAAAAATATAATATACAACAAGAGTTGATAGTATTCCAAAAGGCACATTTATATAAAAACATACTCTCCAAGAAAATGAATCTGTTATCCACCCACCAATCACCGGTCCTAAAACAGGTGCTAAAATTATTGTCATAGACCATATTCCAAGAGCTATTGATTTTTTATCTTTAGGGTAAAAACTCATCATCAATGTTTGAGAAAGGGGGATCATACTAGCTCCAACTATTCCTTGAAGAACTCTTGCAAAAAGTAAAAATCCAAAACTAAAACTTATTCCACAAAGTACACTGGCTATTGTAAAAAAAAGTGTGGCAAAAATGTATTGTCTTACTATTCCAAATCTTTTTGTAAGCCAACCTATAAGAGGGAGAAAAATAGCTTCTGAAACACCGTAGGATGTGATAACCCAAGTCCCTTGAGTTGGAGCCACTGCAAAATCTCCAGCTATATGTGAAAGAGATACATTTACAATGGTACTATCAAGGACGTTCATAAAAGAACCTATGGATAAGGCAATGGTTACTATTATTAATTCTAATGATATTCCCATATCAACCTCCTATTTTCCAATATTACTTTTTATGATTTTATCAATCTCTTCATTCATCTTAGTTTCATCTATTTTATAAAGAGTTGATTCCTCTTTTTTATATGGGATTATACTTTTATTTATTTTATCTACATCAATTTTAACTATCATAGAACTTCCAATGGGAACACTTCCATTTTCGTTTAAACTTTTCTCATCAAAAACTATACGAACAGGGATTCTCTGAACTATCTTTATCCAGTTACCTGTGGCATTTTGTGCTGGTATCAAAGATAATGCACTTCCAGTCCCTGCTGAAATTCCTTGGATATATCCTCTATATATTTTTTCATTCACATCACTTTTAAGTTTCACAAAATCCCCAACTTTTATTTTTCTCATATGAGTTTCTTTCAGATTTGCATCTACCCATATATTTTTTAAGTTTATAATTGTTAAAAGTTCTTGAGATGGATTTACCTGTTGCCCTAAAAATACTGATTTTTTTACAACCTTTCCACTTTCTGGTGCATAAACCTTAGTTCTCATAAGATTGACATAGGCATTTTTATATGCAGCGATAGCTTTTTGTACATCTGGATGATTATATATAGAACTACTTTCCACTTGAATTTTTGCATTTGCTAGAATTTTTTTGCTTTGATTTAAAGAGGCTATCGCCATTTGAAGATTATTTTTACTTGTTTCATATTGTAGTTTGCTTATAAGCCCAGCCTTATATGATGACTCGTCCATACTAAAATCTGTTCTAGCTTTTCTTAATTGACTTTCTCTTGAGATTATTTCATCTTCTACCTGTCCAACATTTGAAAAAAGATTTGAATAAACACGAACTGCTTTTCCTAAATCAGCCCCAGCATTTTCAAGGGCTATTTTATAATCTGTATCATCTATCACTGCTATAAGTTGTCCCTTTTCTACCTCTTGGGTATTTTCTACAAAAACACCTTTTATACGCCCAGCCACTTGAGAGGTAACAACATTTTGGCTACTATTTACATAGGCATTTTCTGTTTCTACATATTTTCTACCATAGGCTAACCAATAAAGTCCAAAACAACTTCCGATCACTATTAATATAGCTATAAATATTGACATTTTTTTCATAGCCTCTTTATTCTCTACAATTTTTTCTTTTTTTATTTCCTCATTATTTTTTATATCTTTATTCTCATTCATATTTCTATCTCCTATTTTTTATATACTCCGCCAACTGCTTTTATAAAATCTAGCTGTTGAATATAAAATTTAAAATGATCTTGTTTATTTAAAAGACTTTTATTCATAAAATTATATCTATCTAAAAGATAATTGTATTCTGATATAGTCCCAATATTAAGTCTTTTTTTATTTTCATCTAATATTTTCTTTTCATTTAAAATATTTATATCTGAATTTAATAGAGAGTTTTCTAAAGTTTTTACTGTATAAATCTCATTTCCTATTTCATTATAGGCATTTATAACTGCTTTATTATACTCTTCAATAAATATATTTAAATCTATTCCTGCTATTTTATAATTACTTCTTATGCTTCCTTGATGAAATATTGGTAGGTATAGGCTAGGACCTATAAATCCTAAAAGTGAATTTTTTTCTAAAAGGGTATTAAGGTTAAGGGATTGTAATCCTATCCCTCCATTGATTGTGAATTGTGGGTAAAAATCGGCTTTGGCAGATTTGAGATGTTCTTTTTGTGCTTCTATAAGCATTAAATAATATTTTATATCTGGTCTTTCCACTACAACATCTGAATTTATACTCTGTGGAATTTTAATCTTTCCTTCAAAACTTTCTTCCATATTTTTTTTATCTGTTGTTAAAAGACTTTTTATCTCCTCTATTTTTTTATTTCCCGAAAGTAAATTTAAATTATTGATTGTTATATCTTGATTCATTTTATTTTCAGCTATAATTGAATCTAAAACTCTTAAATTATTTTCTATTGTCAGATAATTTTCTTCTATTCCCGTTCCTATATTTATAGATTCCCTATAAAGATTTTTTATCCTTGCTAAAATCTCTCTTTGTTCTCTAAGGTTTCCCTCTTCCTCTTGTAAATATTTCCAATAAATATAAAGTTTCGTAGTCCTTTCTGCTATATTAAGCTCTATCCATTTGGAATTTATCTTAATAGCCTCCGACTTATATCTCTGTTCCTCTGAAAGAGATTTAAATTTATTAAAAATATCCACATTATAACTTGATTGTAAACCGAGGCTACTCATATTATAAATTTTCCCTCCAAGTGGTGGTGGCTCTATTCCATTTTTGGTTATCCTCTCTCTTTTAAAATTTCCTGTAAAATCAAGATGAAATCCCTCTTGAGATTTTACTAAGTTTATAGCCTCTGTGGATTTTTCCATATTTAACCAAGCTATTTTTAAATCACTGTTTTCTGAAAGAATTAATTTTATAAG
>NZ_JARHZE010000036.1 GCF_029258315.1 Fusobacterium sp.
CTATGAGGGTACACCTAGTAACATACCGAACCTAGAAGTTAAGCTCATAAACGCTGAAAGTACTTGGGGGGCAGCCCTCTGGGAGGATAGGAACTTGCCAACTTTTTAATTTTTTGTAAAAAAGTTATGCGCAAAGAAAAAAGATTTAGAGTAAAAAATATATTATTAAAACATTTATTTTTAAAAGAAATCGAAAAATAAAGATAAAATAAAAAAGTAGTAGAATATTGTAGAACAGTTTTATAAAATTTAATAAAATAATAGAAGGGGATTAAGAAGTAATTACTTATTAAAGTAGCGATTTTTATAATCTCTTTTTTATTACTAGAAATTATAATTTAACTTTTTATAAAAAATTAAAGATTTTATAAAATGAAAAAAATAGAGATATTATTAGTATAATAAGGATATTTTATATAGAGTCAGTATAAATACTAAAACATATTATTTTTTAATATTAAAGTTGAAATAATAAAAAGGTTTTATTTGAAAAGTAAAAAAGTATTTAAAACCTTGACTTAATAAGATATACATTTTTTATAGTTTTTATAATAAATCTAATATTTTTATCTATATTTTTGAATAAATTTTAAAATATTACTTAGATTTTTCTATAAAGTAAAAAATAAAATTTTAAAAATATAAAAGGCTAATTAAAATTATAATTTGTCAAAATAAAAAAAACAAGAGATATTTAAAGTATAAATAATAGAGTTATAGTAAAGATTTTTATAATTATTGAATAGTAATTTTTTTATTTTGATATATTTTTATGATATAATTTAGTGAAGAAAAATTTTTGGAGTAGATAAAAGATATGGAAAAAGAAATAAAAAAAAGTGTGGGAATTGTAGTAGAATATAATCCATTTCATAATGGGCATAGATATCATTTAAAAAAAGCAAAAACTGTTGGAGATATAGTTATTGGAGTTATAAGTGGAGATTATGTTCAAAGAGGAGAGCCTAGTATAATAAATAGATGGAAAAGAGCAAGAATGGCTTTAAAAGAAGGGGTAGATATAGTGTGTGAATTACCTTGCTTTTATTCTTCTCAAAGTGCAGAACTATTTGCAAGAGGTTCTATTGGAATATTAAGTTTTTTAGGAGTGGAAAGTATTTTGTTTGGTTCAGAAAGTGATAGACTTGAAGAATTAAAAAAAATAGTGGATATGACTAAGGAAAAAAAATTTCAAGAAGAAATAAAAAAACAAATGGAAATGGGAGTTTCATATCCAAATGCTTTTAATAATACTTTAAAAGAATTTTTCGATGACTTAGAGATAAATTCAAATGATATTTTAGGGATAGAATATTTAAAGGCTATTGAATATTATGGAGATAATATTGAAGCCTTGACTCTTAAAAGAGAAGGGGGAGGATATTATTCAGAAATAGGAGAAGATAAAATAATAAGTGCTACTGGAATAAGAAAGGCTATCTTTAAAGGGGAAGAAGTAAAAGAATATATTCCAAAACTTTCTTATGAAATACTAAAGGAAGAGATAGAAAAAGATAAAATAACTAATATTTCAAAATTTTATCCTTTAATAAGATATGCTATATTAGAAAAGAAAGAAACTCTTATAAATATTCAAGATGTAGAGACAGGATTTGAAAAAAGATTATATGAGATGGCAATGAAATATGATAATTATTCAGAATTTTTTACTAACCTTTTAACTAAGAGGTATACAATAGGTAGAACTCAAAGGATTTTAATTCATATTTTATTGAATATAACAAAAGAGGATACGAAATATCTGAAAGAAAATATTCCATATGTAAGAATAATGGGATTTTCTCAAAAGGGAAAAGAGTATTTAAAACAATATTTAAAAGAAAATAAAGAAAAATTAGGAGATATTGAAATTTTAACTTCTTTTAAAAATATTCAAAAAAAACTGAATGAAAAACAATTAAAATTTTTAGAATTAAATGAAAGAGCAAGTATAATTTATAAAATAATTAATAATTATGAAGAAAATAAAATTCCAATAATAGTGGAATAAAGGAAGGAAAAATGAAACTAACAAAAAGTACACAGATTTTTTATGGGCTAGGGGTAAGTTATGCTATTGTAGATCAGATTTTTGCTCAATGGATTTTATATTTTTATTTGCCACCAGAAAGTTCTGGACTAAAACCAATAATGGCTCCAGCTTTAATTTCAATAGCTCTAGCTATTTCAAGAATAGTGGATATGATAACAGATCCAGCAATAGGTTATCTTTCGGATAAAGTAAATACTAGATGGGGAAGAAGAATACCTTTTATAGCTTTTGGAAGCATTCCATTGGCACTAACAACCATAGCTTTTTTCTATCCCCCTACAAGTAATAATACTGTATCATTTATTTATTTGGCTATAATAGGTTCTTTATTTTTTACTTTTTATACAATAGTAGGAGCACCATACAATGCTCTTATTCCAGAGATAGGAAAAAGTATGGAAGAAAGATTGGATCTATCAACTTGGCAGTCAGTTTTTAGATTACTTTATACAGCTATTGCTATGATACTTCCGGGAAAATTAATAGAGGTACTGGGAAGAGGAGATTCAACTTTAGGAATAAGAAATATGGTAATAAGTTTGAGTATATTATCAGCTATTGGTGGATATATAACTGTTTTTGGAGTGAAAGAGGGGGATTATTCAAAAGGTGAAACTTCAAAAATAAGTTTTAAATAAAAGATAGAAATAATTTTTAAATATAAAAATTTTATCTATTATCTATTTGGATTATTATTTTTCTTTGTTGGATTTAATACTTTAAGAGCATCAATGAATTATTATGTAGAAGATATTATGGGGTATGGAAAGGCTCAGATGACAATAGCAGCAGTTTATTTATTTGGGACTTCTGCAGTTTGTTTTTATCCTACTAATAAGATAGCTAAGAAAATTGGGTATAGAAAATTAATGTTGTGTTCTTTAATTTTATTAACAATATTTACAACAATGTTATTTTTACTAGGAAAAATAATTCCAATATCATTTGGATTTAAATTATTTGGTTTGATAGGAATCCCAGTATCAGGAGCAGCATTTATTTTACCTCCAGCAATGTTAAGTGAAATAAGTAATAAAATATGTGAAAATACTGGAAATAAAATAGAGGGGATTTGTTTTGGAATACAGGGATTTTTCTTAAAATTAGCTTTTATGTTATCGATACTAGTTTTACCATTTATTTTAGTTTGGAATAATAATATCAGTAATTCTGTAACAAAAGATGGTATATATATGACTGCATTATTTGCAATAGGGGCATTTATTCTTTCTTTCTTTTTTTATTATAAGTATCAAGAGTAGAGGAGAAAAAGATGGAGAAAATTTATATAGTAGGATTTATTTTAGGAATTTTAGAATTAATTTTATATTTATTTTCTCCGGTTTTCTTTTTAATTTTTAGTATTTTTTTATTGCTATATTTATTTTATATTTTAAAATTAAAAAAATTTGAGATATATGTAGTATCTTTAATATTTATCTTTAGAGCTTTTATAGGGATAAATTTCTATGATTATAAAGCAGGAGATATAGTAAAAATAAAATCTGATTTTATAGAATGCAAGGGTAAAATTGAAAAGATAGACAATAAAAAATTACTTTTTAATAAAAATATTTACTTAGAAAAAATACCAAATGGAAAATTTGAAATATTGGGCGAAATAAAAGAGATAAATAAAAGATACATTGTTTTAAATGAAATTGAAAGAAAAGAAATTTCTCAAAATTTTTCTGAAATATTTTTTGAGAAAAGAATAAGAGTATTGAGAAAGTATCTTTCAAATGGTTGTGTTAATTTAATAGAAACTATGATTCTTGGAGAGAAAAGAGTATTGTACAAGGAGATACAAGAAAGTTTTATTAGGTGTGGGATAGCTCATCTTTTAGCGATATCGGGATTTCATATTGGGATTATATGTGGAATAATTTTATTTATTTTAGACAAGATTGGTTTAAGAAAAGAGATAAAGAATATAATGGGGATTTTAATTCTATCTTTGTATGTATATTCTATAAAGATAAGTCCCTCTGTGATACGTTCCTATATTATGATAGTTGTTTTTTTAATAGGAAATATAATATATGAAAAAAATGATATAAAAAAAGCTTTTATGGTAGCGTTTATCTTAAATCTATTAATATATCCTAACTCCTTAGGAAGTATATCTTTTATAATGTCTTATCTTTCGGTCTTTATAATTTTATGGATATATCCAAAATTAAAAATAGATAAAAAAATAAAAAATTCATCAACTTATAATTTTTTAATTTTTTTATTTATTATTCAGATAGGGCTAATGCCAATAACTCTTTATTTTTTTAAAACAATAAATATTTTATCCTTTTTTACCAATATAATTTTAATGCCATTTGGAAGTTTTTTCATTGTAATGGGATTTTTTTCTTTGTTATTGCCAGAATTTTTATTAAAACTATTTTCTTTTATCATTCAAGGGAGCTATGATATTTTTGAAATATTATTATTGAAATTTGAAAAGATACCATATTTAACAATAGAGATAAAAAGAGAAATAGATTTTAGTATAATAATTTTTATGATTATTATTGTTTTATTATTGTTATTTAAAAAGGAGAAAAATTGATTTCTGAAATAAAAAGATTTATAAATCAGATAAGGATTGAAAATGGAGGATTTCCAATAGGAGTAAAAATAGTTTTTGTAATTTTTATTTTAATGTTTATTAGAAAAATTATTTTTTTTAGAGGAGATTTATTTGAGATAATTATAAGTATAATTATTTTAGTTTTATCTTTACTTTTTCATGAGCTAGGACACGGGTATATGGCTAAATTATTAGGTGATAAGACAGCAGAGAGATATGGAAGATTGTCTTTAAATCCATTAAAACATTTAGATCCTTTAGGAACAATACTTCCAATTATACTGATAATAATGGGAAGTCCTATGTTTATTGGTTGGGCAAAGCCTGTTCCTATAAATTATAGTAATTTGAAAAATGGAAGAAGAGGGGAGATATTGGTTGCTATTTCAGGAGTTTTTATAAACTTTATAATAGCTCTTATATCTACAATGTTTTTTTATTCACATATATCAGATGGATATTTTAAAGAAATTTTATTAAAAGTCATAATAATAAATTTAACCCTATGTGCTTTTAATCTGATACCAATACCGCCATTGGACGGATCAAGAATAATAGCTAGTTTTTTAGATAATTATCAAAAAAGACAGGTATTTTTATTTGATAGATATGGATTTTTATTAATTATGGCTCTTAGTTATTTGGGAGTTTTAGATAGAATTATGAAAATTTTAATAGGGTGGGAGATTTTTTTAATAGAAAGTATAATTAGATTAATTTAATAATGGAAAGGAAATTTATGAAAACAATAGGAAGAGAGTGTATAATAGAGTTTGAAGAAAAAAAATCTAAATTTATTGGTTATGCTAAACCAGTTGATTCAAAGATAGAGGCAGAAAAATTTATTCAAATGATAAA
The DNA here is from genome assembly GCF_029258315.1 of Fusobacterium sp. Lineage (GTDB taxonomy): Bacteria > Fusobacteriota > Fusobacteriia > Fusobacteriales > Fusobacteriaceae > Fusobacterium_B. Next base: position 5,496 of record NZ_JARHZE010000036.1, read on the forward strand.
AGAAAAACATTATGATGCAACTCACAATTGTAGTGCATACAAACTTACTGAGAATGGGCAGGAGTATTTTAAAGTTGATGATAATGGGGAGCCAAAAGGAACAGCAGGAAAACCAATGGGTGATATTATAACTTATATGGAGGTTGAAAACCTTGTTGTTGTGGCTACAAGATATTTTGGTGGAATAAAACTGGGGGCAGGGGGACTTGTAAGAGCCTATGCAAAAACTGCAAAACTTGCAATACAAGAAGCTGGAATAATAGATTATATTCCTAAAAAAGTTTATCTTTTGGAGTTTTCATATGAAAAAGTTTCTGAGGTTGAGCAGATAATATATAAAAATGGCGATGAGATTCAAGAAAAAGGTTATAATGATAGAGTTCTTTATAAGGTTACTTTATCAGATAGTTCTTATAATGAATTAAAAGATAAAAAAGATATAATGATAGTTAATATATAAAAAATATTTTATTAATTTATAATTTTTTTATTATGCTAAATAAAAAGAGAATATTTCGAATTAAAATTAATAAAGACTGAAAGAGATTTTAAATTTCTTTCAGTCTGAAAATCAAAATAATTGGGAGTTAATTAATGTATAAAATCACTTATATTTTAACTAAAATTTATAATTCCATCCAATAAAGAATTCTCCATAATAATCATCATTATGGGCAGGATTATTATCTCCTTTTCTATCATAATCTCTTATTTCATATTGATAGTAACCATTTATATTTAAATTTTCAGTGATATCATATCCTGCTGACAAGATAAAAATATGATTATTTTTAATTTCATCATATCCTTCTGTTCTGTATTTCATATCATACTCTGTATCTGTGTCAAATTGCCATCTATATTCAAAACCAATATTTAATTTATCTCCTTTATAAATTGGTGATGAAAGTCTTAATTGTTGTCTATAATCATGTTTAAAACCTGCTTTATCTATAGATGTTTTATCGTCTATGGTATTAACTGACCAAGTGTCTGCTTCAAAATAATATCCTAAAGTAACTGGTCCAATTGTTAGCGTAACTGGCATTGTTTCAAGATAATAAGCATCTTCAGAGTCAATTGCTCCATTGTTTGATTGATAAGCGCCATCAATCCAACCAGAGAATAGACCATATTGATATTTAGTTCTTAAATAATATCTGTCAAAATCTTCTTCATTTCTAAATCTAAAACCTAAGGAGAAGTTTTCAAAATTTCTCCAAGCATCTAAATCAATTCTATGATTTTTACTATGAACTCCATCATCTGTATCCATTGACCAAGTTTTTCTAGCCATAAAATCAAATGTCCAGTTATCGCCATAAGCTAAACCAACATAGTTTGCAAAATGGACATTTTCTCCAATATCTTCAGCACCAGAAGTATTATCTATTTCTAAATATTGACCTATATTTGTAACTTTTAATATAGGATTTTTTTCAAAAATTTTACTTTCTTCTACAGTAGGAATATTTTCTTTTGCAAGAGAAATTGAAGATGCTAATGATAATGTACTTAATAAAAATATTATTTTTTTCATAATAAAATCCTCCCTCAAAATATTTAAATAAAAATCATTTTTATTTATAGTAAGATTTTAAACTATTGACTTACTCAGAGGTCAAGTGTTTTATGGGAAATTTTAAAATTTTAACTACAGATTCATTTTTATCTTCTGCAAAAAGTGAAACATCTTCTATAAAAAGATCTCCTGCGATTTCATAGTTTTTTATTTTTATTTTTTTTAAAAAATCATTTATAATTAAATTTTTAGGATAATCTTTTTTTAAATATAAAAAAGCATACTCTCCCTCTGGAAAGAAATATTTATTTGGATAATTTTCAATATCAGCTTTTATGATAAATATATCACATTGATAGTTTTTTATTAAAATATTTTTTTTAGATATTCCTTTTCCAAAAAATTGCTTTTTTAACCAATTAAAATCTTTTTTATATCTTTTTAATTCTTTTTCTACAAATCTTTTTTGAGTTTCAAAATTTTTCTCCACATCTTCAACATCTATAAAGATTCCCCTTTCTTCTTTGCAAGTTTTTATACAAAAAAAATTTTCAGGCTCTTTTTCCAGATGAATATCTTCATTTTTAAATAAATCATTAAGATATTCTAAATATTTTTTATTACTTTCAAGAACTTTCATATCTTTTTCTATTTCTTCCATCTTATTTTTATTTTCGTTTATCTTATTTTTCATTATTTCAAGAATTGCAACATAATTTTTTTCACTTATATATTTCTCTATAATTTTTATTGTTTTAAGAGAAAAACCTAGTTTTCTTAATTTTAATATAAATTTAAAATTTTTTATTTTCTCTTCATTATAAAATCTATAGTTATTTTCATTTCTAATAGCTTTTATAACACCTTCTCTATCATAATGAAGAATAGTATTTTTATTTATACCCAATACTTCAGCCACTTCACTAACCGTTAGCAAATTTTCATTTTTTTTATTCATTTTAAAAATTAGTTCTCCCTTCTATTTTAATTAGAAAATCTCTATTTTTTATAAATATAAAGGACTCTTAGACAGGTGGATGGCTGTTAAGAGTCCCTTAAAAAATTACTATATTAAAATTAGCACTTTTAATATAATAAGATTATAAGGGTGTGAGTAACTCAGAAGTCAACATATTTTTATAAATTTTATTTTTGTTTTTTATTAAAAAGAAGATAAACTAAATATCCAAGACCTATAAAAATAAATTCTACTACGAGTATATAAAAAGGCCAAGGGCCAAAATAATCAAGAGGGGACGCTGTTATAGGTTTGTGGTTTACAAACATATAGTTAGTACCAAAATGATTATTAAAAATATAAGCAAGGACTGCTAAAATATTTAAAGTTATAAAAGTATTAAAAAGTCCTTTTTTATTTGGTCTAAATCCTAAATAAATATACTGGTAAGCAATCATAAAAATAATAAAGAAATGTTCCAAAAAGAAAGATATTCCAAATGGATTAGGGAAGACTGCAACTGCTTCTGGGAAAAGAATAGCAGCAATAGCTCCTAAAGACATATAAAAAACTAATTGGAATGCTTTGATATTTGGAAAAATTAAAAATATAACTGCCAATATAAAAGAAATATTACAAATATGTATTGGACAAAGAGCATATAAAGGTTCTTTGTTTATGAAATATCTACCTACATATGTTATTATTTTAATAAAAGCCATAATAAGAGCTAAAGTGATTTCAAAATTTCTTTTTGGAAAAAATTTTTTAGAATAAAGAATACCACTAAAAAAAGCAATGAAAAATAAAATATAAAGTATATGATTTAATGAAAATAAAGTAATATATTGCATAAATTTCCCCCTCTATTTATGAAATCCAAGATCAGCTGGATTATAGTCTCCAGAGATATGAGATATTGTTCCACCAAGTTTTTCAAATAATTCTCTTTTCTTAGAAACTATTTTAGCAAGTTCGATAGTCTCAGGGTCAATATCAGATTTAATATGTCCTTTAGACCAGTAATTAATAATAAGAGAACTATCTCCAAAAATTTCAAGAATATTATTTTTTAAGGCTATATCAAGAGCCATATCCAAAGCTTTAAGCTCTCCAAAATTATTTGTTTTAGAACTTCCTAAAGAAAGATTTCCGAATTCATTTATATTTTCATTTGGAAAATATTTAGGTAAAATAGAAATTCCATCTTTATAGCTTACCTTAGATTCAACCCCTATTCCTCTACCAGTACCAGCATCAAAATAGATACCATCTGGAAGATTGTTTTGAATAGATTTTTTAGTTATATATTGAGCTCCGGAACTGCACCACTCATAAGCCTCTTCGTAAGTTTTAAAAGATTTATAACGGCATTTAAATTGTTCTATTTTATTTTTACATTTTTCCCAATTATCAAAGACAGAAAAAGTTTCACTATCAATAAAAAAACAGCCATAAAATTTTTGTTTTAAATTTGTTTTGTGTGTCAAATTAGATGAATTATTAGGATTTAAAATAGAGTCTAGCCATAATTTTGCTTCATTATAATTGAAAAAAGATTTATATTGGGATTTTCTTCCTAAAACTTTTTTTGAACATTCACCCCAACTTTCTAAGATACCAGATTCATTTGTTTCTGGAATATAATAACCATAAAATTTTTTACTCATTTACTTCCTTTCCTATGAAAATTTTAATTTTTAAATATTCTAACATTTATTTAAATAAAAAAAAAGTAAAAAATAATAAACTTGTCAGTTTCAAAAAAATACTTGCAAAAAACTCTAAAATATGATAAAATCTCTTGTGAATTTATAAGTTTATTATCGAAAGAAGGTGAAAGGAATGAAAAAGGATTTACATCCAGAATACAAAGTTGTTACAGTTGAGTGTACTTGTGGAGAGAAATTTGAAACAAGATCAACTTATGCAAAAGGTGACCTTAAAGTAGCTGTATGTTCAAAATGCCACCCATTCTATACAGGAAAGGCTAAGTTCTTAGATACAGCTGGAAGAGTTGACAAATTCAACAAAAAATATAATCTTAACAAATAAGGCAGGAAGAGGCAGGACTTATAGTCCTGCTTTTTTTATAAGTACAAAAATTTTAAAATTTCAGGAGGAATATCAATGGCAATAACAGAATTAAAACACCCACTAATAGAACACAAATTAACTTACTTAAGAGATAAAAATACTGATACAAAAACTTTTAGAGAAAATTTAAATGAAATTGCAAAATTAATGATATATGAAACAACAAAAGATTTAGAATTAGAGGAAATAGAGGTTGAAACTCCAATTCAAAAAACAAAAGGATATGTATTAAAAGATAAAGCTATCGCAGTAGTACCAATATTAAGAGCTGGATTAGGAATGGTTGATGGAATATTATCATTAATACCAACAGCAAAAGTTGGACACATTGGAGTTTATAGAGATGAAGAAACTATGCAACCTGTATATTACTATTGTAAACTTCCAACAGATATAGCAGATAGAAAAGTAATATTAGTTGACCCAATGTTAGCAACAGGTGGATCAGCAATTTATGCTATTGATTATTTAAAAAATGCAGGAGTAAAAAATATAACATTTATGTGTCTAATATCAGCTCCAGAAGGATTAAAAAAAGTTCAAGACGCACATCCAGATATAGATATTTATACTGCTAAAATAGATGAAAAATTAAATGAAAAATGTTATATTATTCCTGGTCTTGGAGATTGTGGAGATAGAATTTTTGGTACAAAATAGTTGGGAAAAGTATAATTTGAGCGATTTATTTTATTGAAAAAAGTTGAAAAAAAACATTTAAAGTGTTAGAATATACCTAAAATAGAAAAATAATATTATGCAGGAGAGTGGCCCAATGACAAAATTAAAGATAACTGAAACTTCTCTTAGAGATGGTTCGCAATCACTAATAGCAACAAGACTTACAACAGATGAAATTATGCCTATAATTGAAAAAATGGACCAAGCTGGATTTTATTCAATGGAAGTTTGGGGAGGAGCAACTTTTGACTCATGTATAAGATTTTTAAATGAAGATCCATGGGAAAGATTAAGACTTATTAGATCAAAGGTAAAAAATACAAAATTACAGATGCTAATAAGAGGTCAAAACTTATTAGGATATAAGCACTATGCTGATGATGTAGTAGAAGAGTTTGTAAAAAAATCTATTGAAAATGGAATAGATATAATAAGAGCTTTTGATGCATTAAATGATTTTAGAAACTTGGAAACAACAATAAAATCAGTAAAAAAATATGGTGGTCACTGTCAAGGATGTATAGCTTATACAATAAGTGAAGTTCATACAATAGAATATTATGTAGAAAAAGTAAAAGAATTAGAGAAAATGGGAGTAGATTCAATCTGTATCAAAGATATGGCTGGAATACTTTTACCAGATACAGGATATGAATTAATAAAATCTATTAAGAAAAATACAAATTTACCAATAGAATTACATACACACTGTACAACAGGAATAGCTCAAATTTTATATGCTAATGCAATAGAGGCGGGAGTAGATATAATAGATACAGCTATATCTCCATTTTCTGGTGGAACTTCTCAACCAGCAACAGAAGTATTTGCAGAGATTTTAAAAGAAACAGAAAGAGATCCTAAACTAAATATGCAAGTTTTAGGTGAAATTGCTGATTATATGAAAAAAATAATAGAAAAATACAGAAAAAATGGAATCTTAAATCCTAAAGTTATGGAAACAGAACCAAGAGCTTTAGTATATCAAGTACCTGGAGGAATGTTATCTAATTTAATGTCTCAACTTTCTGGACAAAATGCTATGGATAAATATGAAGATGTTTTAAGAGAGATACCAAAGGTAAGAAAAGATTTAGGATATCCACCTTTAGTAACTCCATTATCTCAAATGGTAGGAACTCAAGCAGTATTTAATGTATTATTGAATCAGAGATATAAAGTAGTTCCAAAGGAGATAAAAGATTATGTAAAAGGATTATATGGAAAATCTCCAGCACCAATTGATAAAGAAGTTCAAAAAATTATAATTGGTGATGAAACTCCAATTACTTGTAGACCAGCAGATAAAATAGCTCCTGAATTAGAAAAATATAAAGCTGAGATAGGAAGTTTAGCAAAATCAATGGAAGATGTTTTAAGTTATGCATTATTCCCTGAAAATGCTAGAAAATTCTTAGAAAATAGAGGAAAACCAGTTCAAAAAGAAGTTGAAGAGGTTAAGAAAGAGAAAGTTGCAACTCAATCAAAAGAGACAATTGTATCAGAACCTGCAATAAGAGCTTATAAAATAAATATAAATGGAAAAGCATATGATGTAGAAATAGAAAGTTTAACAAAAGGTGCTACACCAGTAGAAAAACCACAAACAGTTTCTAAACCAGTTGCACAACCAACTCCAGTAGCTCCAAAAGAAGAGGTTAAACCAGCTCCAGCAAAAGCATCAGGAGAGATAGTTGAAGCTCCTATGCCAGGAACAATAGTTGATATAAAAGTTAAGGTTGGAGACTCTGTAAAAGAGGGAGATTTAGTAGCAATAATAGAAGCTATGAAGATGGAAACAGAACTTTATTCAACAAAAACTGGTGTTGTTACAGCAATAAATGCAACAAAAGGTGCTCAAGTAAATACTGGAGATACAATAATAACTCTATAAAATAGAACTAATATTATATTATAAAAAATTCTTTCAGTATTACTGAAAGAATTTTTTTTTAATAAAAAGGAGAGAAGATGGCAAAAATATATGATGCAATTATAATAGGTGGAGGTCCAGCAGGATTAACTTCTGGAATATATGGTGGAAGAGCTAAGCTAAATATTTTAATAATAGAAAAAGATGAAATAGGTGGTCAGATAAGTTTGACAGAAGAAGTAGCAAATTATCCTGGAATATTTAAGATATCAGGAAGTCAGCTTATAAAAAATATGAGGGAACAAGCTAAAAACTTTGGAGTTGACTTTATAAAAGAGAAAGTAATAAAAGTAGATCTTTTAAATAAAATAAAAAAAATCACCACTGAACAAGGAGAATATGAGGGATATAATATAATAATAGCTTCAGGATTAATTCATAAAGAACTTAATTTTACAGGGGAGAGAGAGTATAGAGGAAAAGGGATAAGTTATTGCTCTATATGTGATGGAGAATTTTTTGCAGATAAGGATATTTTTGTAGTGGGTGCAGGTTATGCAGCTTGTGAAGAGGCTATTTTTCTTACAAGATATGGAAAAAAAGTCCATTTAATAGCGAGAGAACCGGAATTTACTTGTGCTAAAACAATAGGGGATAAAGTTTTTGCTAATAATAAAATAGAAGTTTTATTTAATAGTGAAGTAGTAGAAGTTAGTGGGGACAAATTAGCTAGAAAAATTAAAATAAAAAATAATATCAGTGGAGAAATAAAAGAATATTTATCTATAAACAATGAGAATATTGGGGTTTTTATTTTTGTAGGACAAAAACCAAAAACAGAGATATACAAGGATCAAATAAAATTAGATGAAGCTGGATATATATTAACAGATGAATTGATGAAAACTAATATAGAAAAAGTTTTTGCTGTTGGAGATATTAGAAAAAAATCTTTAAAACAAGTGGTAACTGCAGTAGCAGATGGAGCTATTGCAATAAATCAAGTGGAAGAAAATTCTGAAGAAAATCAAATAATAGAAACTTCTCAAGTTGAAGAGATTAAAATTATAGAAGAAGATAAAAAATTAAATTTATTTTCAGAGGATATGATAAAAAATATAAAAGAAAATTTAGAAAAACTTTCAGAGAAAGCAGAAATAATTTTAGTTAAAAGTAGTATAGAGGAAGAAAATAAAAATATTCTTGAATTTATTAATGAGTTTAAACAGATAACAGATAAGGTTCAGTTTAATATTTTAGAATCTGATAATGAAGTTATAGATAAAAAATTATTAGAAAGATTACCAGCGTTTTTCTTAAAAAAAGATAATAATATAAAAATAAAATATTCGATAGTTCCTTTAGGACAAGAACTAGAATCTTTTATAGATGCTATTAGAGAGATCTATGGAGAAAAAATAGAGGTAAGAGAGAATCTTTTAAATAGAATAAAAAAAATAGATAAAAAAATAAATGTAAAGATAGGTGTTTCTTTAAAATGTACTAGATGTTCTCAAACAGTAAAAGTAAATCAAATAATAGTGAATAACAATGAAAATATAAGTTTAGAGATTATAGATGTGGTTACTCATAAAAATTTTAAAACAAAATATGACATTGTGGGAGTACCTGCGATGGTAATAGATGATAAAAATTTATATTTTGGACAGATGTCTTTAGAAGAAATGATAGAAATTATAGAAAAACAATAAGAAAATTATGATATAATAAAATGTGTAGAAAAGAGGTGAAAAAAATAGAGAAGAACAAAAAATTTTTAGATGAAAATTTAGTAAATAAATTAAAAGAGATAACAAAACTTTTTGAAACTAATATAGAACTAGCAATAATAAAAGGTGAAAATCAAGAAGAAACAGAAGATATAATACAGATGTCAACAGAGATAGCTGCTACAAGTGAAAAGATTTCTGTTAGAGTCTATGAAAAAAATAATGTTGAAATATTAGATAAGGGGATAGATTTAACTAAATTACCAGCAGTTGTTATTTTAAATGAAAATAAAGAATTTTCAAGAATAAAATATACAGCAGTTCCAACAGGACATGAGTTGAGCTCTTTTATTCTAGCTATGTATAATGTTTCAGGGCCTGGACAAAAATTAACAGATGAGATATTGGGAAGAATAAAAAAATTAAATAAGAAAATAAATATAAAACTTGGGGTTGTATTGAATTGCACTAGATGCCCAGACACAGTTCAATCTTCTCAAAGGATAGCTGTAGAAAATAAAAATATAGATGTAGAAATTATAGATGTTTTCTCTCATAAAGATTTTAAAACAAAATATGATATTATAAATGTACCAGCTATGGTGATAAATAATAATAAATTATATTTTGGACAACTTTCAATAGAAGAAGTTTTAGAAATATTAGAACAACAATAAAAAAATTCCCTAATCAAAGGGAATTTTTTTATTGTGTATTATCTTTTACTCATAAATTTTTTTTCATAGTCTTTTAAAGAGGCAAGAGATTGATTTGCTAGAGGAAGGATAGCCATCATATTGAATATAGTCATTAAAGCTACTCCTAAATCTCCAAGATCCCAAACCCAAGTATATTGAGCAAGTCCACCGATAAAAAGCATAACTAACCCAAAAGCTCTGTAAGCATTTTGAGCCCACCATTTATCTCCAAAAAGGTAAGCTAGTACACTTCTTGAGTAGAACATTATTCCTAAGAAAGTGCTGAAACTAAATAAGAATAAAATAATAGCTATAAATATAACTCCAGCTTCACCAATATGGAATTTTACAGCACTTTGTAGAAGATCCATACCAACTAAACCATCTCTTACAGAATTAGGTGCTAATAAAATAATGAAGGCTGAACAGCTACAAATAAATAAAGTATCAATAAAAACTCCAAGAGATTGGATTAATCCCTGTTTTGAAGGGTGAGATACATCAGCTGCAGCTGCAGCATTAGGAGCAGAACCAGAACCAGCTTCGTTAGAGAATAATCCTCTTTTGATACCATTCATAAGAACAGCTCCAAATCCTCCTGAAACCATTTGTTTAAATCCAAAAGCCTGAGAAATAATTTCTTTAAACATAGTTGGGATAGCTCCAAGATTTTTTATCATAATAAATAAAGTTAATAGTAAGTATAAACAAGCCATTATAGGAACTATTTTATCAAGAATACTTACAACAGTATTTTTCTTAAAAATAATAAATCCAGAAATAATAACCAAAGCAATAGTTGTATATAATGGTGGAATATTAAAAGCATTTACAAATGATTGAGAAACAGAGTTCGCAACAATTTGGCTAATTCCAGCCCAACAAATTAATCCAGATATAGAAAATAAAATAGCAATAACTTTGAAATCACAAGATTGTCTAAAACGAGTACCAAATTTAGAAGATGCGACATTGGATTCATCTAAGTTATCTTCAACAAGAGAATCGCTTTCTCTAACTTCAGTCATTAATTTCATTCTACTAATGTAGTAAGATGGTCCACCTCTAAATCCACCATATAATGGATCTTTTTCCTTGTAGATTTGTGCAAGAGTAGCTTCAATAAATGCAGTGGCAGCTCCAAAAATAGCAACAACCCACATCCAAAATACAGCTCCAGCTCCTCCAAAAGAGATAGCAGCAGCAACTCCAGCAAGATTTCCCATTCCAACTCTAGTAGCAGTAGCAACAATTAAAGCCTGTAAACCAGAGATAGATTTTTCATTATTAGAATTTTTTGGTTCTAATGTAACTCTAATCATCTCAGGAAATAATCTAAAAGGTAAAAATTTTGTTTTAAAAGTAAAGAATATACCAACAGGTAATAGTATTAAAATCATAATACTTAAACCAATTTCAGTATTTCCAAAATTTAACTTAATAAAATCACCCCATAAAAGATTGTTAAGAGATGTTACTATTGCAACGATAACCTTTTGTAAAAAATTAATAACTTCCATAATATCCTCCCTAAAAAATTTATAATTTTATAGTAGGTATTATAGAATAAAAGAATTTAAAAGTCAACATTTTTTTTTAAACAAAAATTATAATTTTTGAATTAAAAACCTTAAAAATAGTTATTTTTAAACAATGATAAACAAAAATATATTAAACAAATATCAAAATAAATAATTTTTAAACAAAAAAATGTTTAAATAAAAAAAACTATCCTATAAAAAAAATTATAGGATAGTAAAAAAATTTATTTAGATTTTATAATTTAACAATATTGATAGGAGAACCTACTAAAAATTTATTAACATTATCAAAAGCAATCTCAGCTCTTATAATCATAGATTCATTAGAAGCAAATGCCACATGAGGAGTTAAGATAGTATTTTTAGCATTTAATAATGGATAGTCTGAAGGAATAGGAGGTTCCATATCAAAAACATCTATTCCAGCTCCAGCAATTTTTTCTTCATTTAAGATTTCAGCAAGAGCTTTATTGTCAACAACAGCCCCTCTAGCACAGTTTATTAAAAAAGCAGAGTTTTTCATTAGTAATAGTTTTTCTTTAGAGATAAATCCTTTTGTAGAATTATTTAATGGAAGATGAAGAGAGATTATATCAGAACTTTTCATAAGCTCATCTATTCCAACATATTTTACACCAAGCTCAATAGCTTTTGGATTTTCAGTGATATCATATCCAATAACATTGGCTCCCATACATTTAAAAAGATTAGCTGTCATAGTACCTATTCTACCAGTACCAACAATTCCAACTGTTTTTCCTTTAATTTCTCCACCTATAAGTCCAGCAATGGTTCCACCTTTTCTTATAACTGAATTGCATCTGTTGATATTTCTCATAAGATCAAGGGTAAGACCTATTACTAATTCAGCAACAGCATTATTTGCATATCCAGCAGCATTGCATACTGTAATTCCTCTCTCTTTTGCTAAAGAACCTATGTGATCAAATCCAGTGAAGGCTACAGAGATCATTTTTAAATTTTTAGCCTCTGCAATAACTTCATTTGGAAGAGGATTATTTGCAATCATTAAAATATCTGCATCTTTAGCTCTTTCTTTTAAGATATTCACATCGGTTGTTTTAGTATCATAATAAACAAATTCATGTCCTAATTTTTTAATTTCAGAGCTTAAATTTTCAATAATCTCTTTTTTTACTACCAAAGGTTCTAATAATTTTACTATCATATTTCCTCCCTAATTATTTGTAAACAAATTTATAAAAAATGCAGGTCATAAAGACCTGCTTTTATTTTAATAAGTTATTAATCATTTAATTATTCAACAGCTGGTTCTACATGAGCGTAGTTTCCATCTCTTTTCTTATAAACAACATTCATCTCTTGAGTTTCTTCATTGTTGAAGATATAGAAATCTTTTCCTAAAGTTTCCATTTGAAGAATAGCTTCTTCTAATGTCATAGGTTTTGATTCCATAGAAACTTTAACTATTTGTTTTGTAGCTTCAGTAGAAACTGTATTTGTATCTAAATTAAATTTAAATACTCTTTGAGAGATTGTATCGTTATTATCTCTTAATTTTTCTTTATATTTTTTAATTTGTCCTTCTAAGATACTTGTAGCTTTATCAATTGCTATATAAAGATCTGATTCTGTTGCTACTGCTTTTAAAACAGTTCCGTTTAGGTGAGCTCTCATTTCAGCTGTGTGAGAAGGTCCTTTTTTTAATTTAACTGCAGATAGAGTAACAACTATTTCACTTATACGATCAAAATACTTATCTAATTTTTCAACTCTCTTTACAGTGTAATCATTGATAGGGTCTGTTACAACTAAATGTCTTCCGTTTATTGATATTCTCATAAACACCACTCCTTCAGTACTCAAGTATTCTAAATTATGTACTATTTTATATACACCTCTTTGAGGATTTTTTTTATACCCTTTAGACGTAAAAAATTATTTTTTTGTTTAAAATATTTAAATTTCTAGAGATAATTTTCCATTTTTTACAGAATATTTTTTATCAGTGATATTTGCTAGCTCTCTTGAGTGAGTAACAACAATAATTGTTTGATTATTTTCTCTATTTATTTTTTTAAAAAGATTATGAATTTCATTACTTGTATCTTCATCAAGATTACCAGTAGGTTCATCAGCTAAAATAATTTTTGGATTATTTATTAAAGCTCTAGCAATAGCAACCCTTTGTTTTTCTCCACCAGAAAGTTGATTAGGTTTGTGGTTGTATCTTTCTCCAAGCCCAACTTTATCTAAAAGTTTTTTTGCTTTCTCTTCAATAGATTTTTTATCATTAAAATTATTAAGAAGAGCTGGTAACATAACATTTTCTAAAGCAGTGAACTCTGGTAAAAGATAATGGAATTGAAAAACGAAACCAATATCTTTATTCTTTAAAAAATCGATTTTTTTATGATCATCTCTATCAACTTTTTCACCGTGAATAAATATCTCTCCTTCATCTATAGAATCTAAAAGTCCAATAACATTTAAAAGAGTTGATTTTCCAGAACCGGATTTACCAATAATGGAAACAAATTCCCCCTCCTCTATTGTTAAAGAAAGATCTTTCAAAATATGTAATGTTTCACTAGTCCCTTTATAAGTTTTACTAACTCCTTTTAATTCTAAAATTTTATTCATATCTTAAAGCCTCCATTGTTTCCATTTTTCCAGCTCTATATGCTGGAAAAACACTTGATAAAAATATAACTATAAAGTTTACAAAAATTATAATAGTTATTTCTTTCACAGAAATTTCAACAGGAATTTTACTTAAATAATAAATAGAAGTGATTCCTGAAATAGAATAATTTTCAATATACCATAGAAGGAAGAAAGATAGAGCAACTCCTATAAAAATACCAATTACTCCTAAGCTCAATCCTTCAATTAAAAATATCTTCATAATATTTTTATTACTAAATCCCATAGCTCTCATTATACCAATATCTTTTATTTTTTCTCTTACAAGCATATTCATAATAACCCATACAACAAAACCGGCAATAACAACAATTAAAGAAAATACAATTATCATTACAGATTTTTCAAGAGCTAAAGCAGAGAGAAGATTTTTATTTTGATCTCCCCAAGTTCTGTTAAATAATCCATATTTTTCAAATAAAATATCAGAAATTTTTTCGGCATCATAAGGATTATTTAAGGTAATTTCCAAATTAGTGATTTTATCTTCCATATACATCATATATTGAGCTGTTTCTAGAGGAATGATAACCATACTTACATCATAGTCATAATATCCACTTTCAAAAACTCCAGTAATTTCTAAAGGAAGTTCTTGATTTTCAGCAGAGACAAGAAAAATTTTATCTCCAATATTAGCTCCTAGTTGTTTAAAAAGTTCATTTCCTATATAAATGCTATTTTTCTTTGTAGTCGAAAGAGATCCATGAACCAATTTTTTTTCGATATCAATGGCTGTTTTAGCTTTTTCAATATCAAGACCTTCAATTTTTACTCCGGAAACATAATCTCCATAAACCCCTTTATATTTTATAAGTCCTTGAGTGGAGATTTTTGGAAGAACTCCTTTTACTCCAGGTATATCTTTTATTTTATTTTCAACTTTTTCATATTGAGATTTATTATCAACATCATAAACATTGATATGGCTACTTAGAGATAGTATACTTCCAATCATATTTTTATCAAGTCCATTAGAAATCCCTATGGAAACAATAAGGACTGTAACCCCTATCATTATTCCAATAATTCCAATTAAACTTTGTTTCTTTTTTTCGAGTATATGTTTTTTAGCTATAAAAAATTCAAACATCTATTTTTCCCCTTTTTGTTAAATAAAATTATTTAAATCATCTAAATCTTTAAACCATTCCTGAAGTTTTAATTTAGCTTGTAGTTTAATATCTTCATCAATATATTTAGATACTTTTTTTATAACAAAAGTTAAGGCACCAATGTCATCAACAAATCCCATTCCAGGAAGAATATCAGGAATGAAATCTAAAGGAGCAATCAAATAACCTAAAGCACTTATAATTAAAGTTTTTTCTTTTAAAGGGATATTATTTTTTTTAAGTAGATAATACAAGATCAAAGAAAAATAAATTCCTTTTAAACCAATTTTTAAAGAATAATTTTTTATTTTGCTCCAAAAAGAGTCCTCTTTAAAAAATTCTCTATATTCAGAAGTGTTGAAATCTTCATTTTCAATTTTTTCTTCTATAAATTCACCCTCTAAAATATCTTCTGGGTTTTCTTTAAAACTTTTCATAGACAACCTCCATTTAAATATAATATCAATTATACCTATTTTTTAATTTTTTTTGAAGAAATTATTTTATTTATTTTTATGGTATAATATATATTATTGAGATAAGGAGAAAGATTAAAATGAAAAACTTAGTTGATGAAAAAATAAAACAAATTAGATATTTTATGAAAGAAAATAAAATTACTACTTATATGATAACTTTATCAGATTTTCATAATAGTGAGTATCCTTGTGAATATTTTAAGGGAATAGAATATATAAGTGGATTTACAGGTTCAAGTGGAACTTTAATTATTGATATGAATTCTTCTTATTTATGGACTGATGGAAGATACTTCATTCAATGTGAAAATGAAATTTCTGGTAGCGAAATAAAAATGATGAAAATGGCTATTGAAGGATATCCTAGTACTTTTGAATTTATAGAAAAAAATTTAAAAGAAGGAGATGTTTTTGGTTTTGATGGAAGAACGGTCTCTTTTGAAGATTATAGGAAATTTTTAGAAATATCGAAAAGAAATAAGTTTGAAATAAAAATGGATTTGGATATATTGGAAAAAATTTGGAAAGATAGACCAGAGTTACCAAAGAAACCAGCTTTTTTACTAGAGGAAAAATTTTCAGGAGAATCTTTTGGAGAAAAAATAAAAAAAATAAGAAAAATAATGGAAGAGAAAGAGGTTGATATTCATATTTTATCAACTCTTGATGATATAGCTTGGCTTTTAAATTTAAGAGGGGATGATATAAAATACAATCCTTTTGTTATGTCTTACCTAGTGATTTTAAAAGATAAGGTTTTATTATTTGCTGATAATTTTAAATTTTCAAATGAAATAAAAGAGTATTTCAATAAAAATTCAATTGTTCTTTATGAATATTTTAAATTTTATAATTATTTGAAAGATATAGATGAAAACAAAAAAATACTTTTAGATTATAATAATGTTAATAGTTTAATTGTTAAAAATTTAAATAAAAATATTGTAATAATAAATTCTAAAAATCCAACAATTTTATTAAAAGCTATAAAAAATTCGATAGAGTTAGAAAATACTAGAAATTGTCATATAAAAGATGGAATAGCTATTACAAAATTTATGTACTGGCTAAAAAATCAAAATTTTGAAGAAAAAGATATAAAAGAATTAGATGCAGTGGAAATGGTTGAAAAATATAGAAGGGAACAGAAGGGATATTTAGGAAATAATTTTAGTACTATCTCAGCTTATGGGAAAAATTCAGCAATGATGCATTATTTGCCAAGTGAAAAATCAAATGATAGATTAAGAAATGGAAGTTTCTTATTGGTTGATTCAGGAGGGCATTACTATGAAGGAAGTACAGATATAACTAGAACTTTCGCCATTGGGAAAGTTAGTGAAGAGATGAAAAAATATTATACCTATGTTTTAAAAAGTTTAATCTCACTATCAAAATTAAAATTTCCAAAAGATACAACTTGTGGAAATCTAGATACTGTGGCAAGAAGTGTTATTTGGAACTTAGGACTTGATTATAGATGTGCAACAGGACACGGAGTTGGATATTTAGGTGGTGTTCATGAAGAACCAAATGTATTAAGAGGAAAAAGTCAAGTTGTTATGGAAAAAAATATGGTAACAACAATAGAACCAGGAATATATTTAGAAAATAAATATGGAATAAGATTGGAAAATGAAGTTATTTCTAAAAAGATTTTTGAAAATGAATATGGAGAATATCTAGATTTTGAAACAATTACTTTGGTTCCTTTTGATAGTGATGCGATAATCTATGAATATCTTGATGAGTCAGAGAAGGAATGGCTAAAAAAATACAATGATAAAATTATTAATAAAATAGGCAATTGTTTAGAGATAGAAGAGAAAGAATGGTTGAAAAAAACAATTTGTAAATTTTAATATTTTAAAACAAAATACTTGAATTTTATACAAAATATAGTATAATATACAATAGCTATAATTTAAATAATTTTATAAAAAGGAGAAAAAATTAGAAAAGAAAATGGAATTATTGGCGTTTTTGGAAAATAATGATATTGAAAATTTTGAGGAAAATTTAAGTATTATTACTGTTGAGGAAAAGGATTCAAAAGGATTTACAATTTTACATTTAGCAGTTCAAGCTGGAAAATATGATTTTGTTGATGCTTTAATGTATCATGGAGCAGATCCAAATGTAGAAAATAAAAATCACGAGACACCTTTACATATTGCAGCAAAAAAAGATTTTCATAAAATTTTTAAATTACTTTGGGAATATGGAGCAGATTTAGAGCAAGAGGATTATAAAGGAAGAACGCCTAAAGATATAGCTTTAGAAAATTCGAGTAAAAAAGTTTTAAAAGAGATAGAAGAAATAGAGGAAGACTAAATTTTTAAATAATAAAGGAGAACTTATGGAAGATTTAGAAAAAAATAATAGAGAAAAAATTCTTAAATCTTCTAATGAAGTTAAGAAAGCAAAAAATATACTTAAAATGTCGTATATAACTGGGAATGATAACTTTGATGAAATTTATGATGCTTTAGAACAGATAAGTGAAGACTATATTTTTATAGGAAATATGAAAACAATGGTTTTCAAATATCCTGCACCATTTATAAAAAGAGTTGGATTTCCTACAGAAATAATGCAAAATCCGTTTACATATTGGAAAAATATTATTGTTGAAAGTGATTGGAAAAAATTCCAGGAATCAACTTTAAATGTATTAAAGGGCGAGAGTAAGTACCAAAATATTGAATTCAGAGTAAAAGATGTCAAAGGAAATATTACTTGGTTAAGAAAAAAAAGTGTTGTAATTAGAGATGAATTTGGAAGTACAGTAACTATTGTTGGAAATATTTCTTTCTTAGGAAAGCAAAATAAGATAGATCCAATAACAGGGTTGATGAAAATTACAGAATTTTTTAAGAATTTTAATAAGAAATTGGAAAAAGAATATATAGAAAATATCGGAATGATGATTATAGGTGTAGATGATTTTGAACAGATAAATCAATTATATAGTCGTCAAACAGGTGATAGGGTTTTAAAAAATTTAGCAAATGTGATTCAATATAATATTCCTGATGATATTTCACTTTATAAGTTAGATGGGGATAATTTCGGATTAATATTAGAAAATGTTGATAAGGATGAAGTAAGAGATATATATTCAAAAATAAAAGATTCTTTAGGAAAAATACATTTTTTAAATGAAGAAAATGTAGCTATAAATATTTCGGCAGGATGTGCTATTTTTCCAAAAAATGGGATAACTTATCAAGAACTGTATAAATTTGCAGTATATTCATTATTATATTGTAAAAAAACAGGAAAAAATAAATTGGTGTTTTTCTCAGAAGAGGTTATAGAAAATAAAGTTAAACATTTTGAAATTTTATATTTCTTAAAACAAAGTATTGATAATAACTTTGAAAATTTCGAGGTATTTTATCAGCCACAAATCTCAACAAAAACAAAAAAATTAAAAGGTTTTGAGGCGTTGCTTAGATGGAAATGTGAGAAATATGGAAATGTTTCTCCAGTTGAATTTATTCCTCTTTTAGAAGAAACAGGACTAATAAGTTTAGTTGGAAATTGGGTTTTAGAGCAAAGTTTAAAAACTTTTAAAAGTTGGTTAGAGAAATATCCAGATTTAAAAATAAGTGTAAATCTTTCTTGTGTCCAACTTATTAATAAAAATTGTATACCTGATTTTAAAAAGATATTGGAGGAAAATGAATTTCCAAGGGAAAATATTTTCTTTGAAATAACAGAAAGTACTACTGTAAGCAATATTAAAACTTTAAAAGAAATATATGAAGAGATAAAAGCATTAGGAGTAAATATTGCTTTAGATGATTTTGGAACTGGATATTCATCTTTTGGAATTTTAAAAGAGATACCAGTTGACATGGTAAAGATAGATCGTTCTTTTGTAAAAGATATATTAAATAGTTCTTTTGATGTTACTTTCATAAAATTTATAACAGAGATATGTCATAATTATGGAATAAAAATTTGTATTGAGGGTGTTGAAAGAAAAGAGGAATTGGATCTTCTTGAAGGATTAAATGTTGATTATATTCAAGGATATTATTTTGGTAAACCAGAACCAGAAAAAGTAATATCTGAAAAATATTTAAAATAAAATTTTGGCAAAATAATGGAAACGTTATGACGCAAAGCTATAGGGCCTTTAAAAGTGGCAGCCAGTTGCAATCACAATTTTTTGTGATTGTTTTTTTTATTAAGGAGTTATATAATGAGAAAATGGTTATTAATACTTTTAAATTTAATAATTTTTGTTTTAGCAGAAGCTGGATATAAAGATGAGGCAGTTGTAAAGATAACAGCTGATGTGTTACAACCTATAACTATAAAAAAGATATCTGATGTTGACTTTGGAACAATAATAGCAGGGGATACAGATATAAAAGCTAAACAAAATGGGAAAATAGAAATAAGTGGAAATGGAAATATAAAACTTGAATGGAAAGCTGATGGGGACTCAAGATATAAATCAGTAAAAGAGTTTTTAGAGGTTCCAATTTATAATGAAAATTCTAAAAAAATAATAACTGAGATTTTTTTAGGAGAAAATAGAGGATCTATAGTAGAAGATGTAATAAAATTTTCTGGTTTAAAGAGCAAAGAAATAACTATAAAAGGAAGAATAAATAAACTTCCAATAGAAACTGAAAGTGGAAAATATTCTGGTGGGATTACAATAAGAGCAACATATGAAAATTAAAAATAGGGGAGAGCTATGAAAAAAATAATTTTATTAATATTATTGATAATAAACAGTTTTTGTTTTGCTGGGGAAAGTTTAAATATAAAAGTTCCAGAAAATTTAGTGGATATGTATCTTTATAGAAATATGGAAGAGGGAAGATACAAGGGAGTTTATACAGATATTTTAAAAAAAGTTGAAAAAAAATCAAATCATAAATTAAATTACATTTTTAATGAAAAAAATCCAGATATAGCTTTAAGAATAGTGGATAAAACACAATATAAAGATTATAATTTTATTCAAATGCCAATAAATTATAGAATAGCTATACTGGTAAATAATGATGGAAATATAAGAAAAATTAGT
The DNA here is from genome assembly GCF_029258315.1 of Fusobacterium sp. Classification (GTDB taxonomy): domain Bacteria; phylum Fusobacteriota; class Fusobacteriia; order Fusobacteriales; family Fusobacteriaceae; genus Fusobacterium_B. The sequence continues at coordinate 25,931 of NZ_JARHZE010000036.1, forward strand.
GATCTTCAAGGACTAAAAATAGGATATATAGAAAATTCTCGTGGTATTGATGAGATAGAAAAGAAATTTTCAGATTTAAAATTTGAAAAAGTTTTGATGAAAAATAGAGTAGATGCTCTTGAAAGTTTAAGAGCTGGAGATCTAGATGGATTGATTTTAAGTAACTGGATTGAAAATAACTCAGTGGAGACTAAAGTAAGAGTCATAGAGAATATTTTATACAATGAACAAATAGCTGTAAAAAAAGATTTAAAAGATGTGTATAAAATCTTAGAAGAGGAACTAAGAAATTACAAAGAGGAAGAATTAAGAGAAATTTTAGATAAAAATAGAATAGAATTTTATAAATATGTTTTTAAAGATATTCCAAATTATAAATTTATAAAGGAGAAATACTCTGAAATAAAAATAGGAATAACAAAAGACAAATATTTATTACCGCTTTTTTATAAACACAATGGAAAAATAAAGGGGATACTTCCAAAAATAATGGAGGATATGGAAAAAATATTAGGTATTCCATTTGTAATAACAAAGGATGAAGATTGGGATATCAATGGTATTATAATAGAAAATAATGATTTAAAAGATAAATATACTTTTACAAAACCTTATTATCAAAATACAATAGGTATAGCTAATAGAAAGTTAGATTCTTTTGCTGTTGATGCTTCAGATTTGGATAACGAAAAGATAATTTTAATAAAAGATAAAGATTTTAATATTACACTTCCAAAGATGATTAATAATCCACAGATAATTTATGTAGAAACATTACAAGAAGGGATTGAAAAACTACTTAATTATGAGGGAAATTTTTTAATCTTTTTTTCAAGTATGATAGAGGGAACAATAACAAATAGTTTTTTAGAAAATAAAATAAAAGTTGCAGGAATATTAAATGAAGAATTTAGTATTGGTATGGGAATAAGAAAAGAGGATGAAGAGTTAGGAAGTATAATAAGAGTTCTAGTAGAAAGTTTTTCTCTTGATAAAACAATGGTTGATACAAAAGCTAATAAAAATATTTTATTTGAAAAAAATTATAGATTAATGGCAAAGATAGCAGTACCAACAATAATATTTATAATTTTATTGATTATTTTAATAATAAAATCAGAAAAAAATAGGAAAAAGGCTGAGAGAGTAAGTGGAACTTTAATAGAAACATTTGAATCTATTCATCAATTAGATACTGAAGAAGCTGGAGACCATTCTAAAAGATTAGCTCTTTATGCTGAATTTATGGCGAAACAGTATGGTTGTAGTAAAAAATTTATTACAGATATAAAAAGATTAACACCATTTCATGATATAGGAAAGATAGCTATATCTAAATCAATTTTAAATAAACCTGGAAAACTGACAAAAGAGGAGTTTGAAACAGTAAAAAAACATACTGAAATAGGTTTAAAATTAATAAAAAAATTGGAATTGGGAGTGATGGCTGAAAATATAATAAGACTACACCATGAGAAATGGAATGGAAAAGGTTATCCATTAGGTTTAGAAGAAAATAAAATTCCTTTAGAGAGTAGAATTGTAGCATTAGCAGACACTTATGATAATCTTAGACAAGATAAAGTATATAGAGATGGATTTACTCATGCAGAATCTGTAAAAATAATTATAGAAGAGAGTGGAAAAAGTTTCGATCCAATCTTGGTTAAAATATTTGAAAAGAATCATAGAATATTTGATGAAATATTTAAGAAAAATAATAAAGCTAAATATTCAATAGAAGAGATATTTTCAAAATTTAAAAATAAATAAGAGGTGAATATTTTGAAAAAATATATAATTTTATTAATATTCAATTTCTCTTTAATTTTTGCTAAAGAAATAAAGACAGAAAATTTTGATGATTTATTTGAAGAAACATATATAGAAGAGGAAGTCAAAGAGGAAAAAATAAAAGATATTAAAATTATACAAGGAATGAAAGTAGCTAATTTAAATCCTGCCTTAATAAATGATGTTTATTCGTCAAGGGTAGTAAAGTTTGTTTATGATAATCTTTTTATAAAAAATAAAAATGGTGATATAGAACCATATCTTGTGGATAATTACCATTGGATAAATGAAAAAGAGCTTTATTTGGAGTTAAGAGATGATGTTTATTTTCATAATAATGATCGTTTAACTTCTATTGATGTAAAGAACTCTTTGGCATATTTAAAATACAACGGAAATTTAGGAAGACTTTTTTCAGAGATAATCAATATAAAGATTATAGATGATAGAAAATTAATAATAAAACTGTCAGAAGAAAATAATATATTTTTAGAGATGTTGACCTATAATATAGCTTCAATATTTAAAATAAAAGATGGAAAAATATATGGAACAGGTGAATATTTTGTAAAATCTTTTGAAAAAAATAGACTTGTATTAAAGAGATTTGATAAATATTTTAAGGAAAATCATGATGTGGAAAATATTTATTTTTCTTATGAGATTCAGGATAGTCAAAGGCTTATATCACTTTTTAATGAAAAAGTAGATGTAGCACTAGACATAGATAATATAGCTTTGAATTATGGTGAAAAGTATAATATAATATCTGATGAAACAATAAAACTTCAAGAAAAAGGTATAAAAACTTTAGCCTTAGTTTTTGGAAATAAAAATAATTATACCTATGAAGAAAAAAAAGCTATTGAAAATATAATAGATAGAGAGGCAACTAGTTTCTTTCCTTTTAAATTATCAAAAGAGGAATTTTCAAAAATAGATATAGTAAATAGTAATGAAAAGTTTCCAGAAAATATAAAGTTGAAAAGTCAAATGGATCTGATGGTTTTAAATACAGATAAAAATATAAAAGAGGCAAATAAAATAAAAGAAGCTTTTGAAAAATATAATATACAGATTAATATTTTGCCGCATAACTTAGAGTCATATAATATAAATCTAAAAAATAAAAATTTTGATTTGACACTTTATAATATTTCAATGGTAGGGGAAGAGGTTGTATTCAATATAGCTAAGATTTTCTTAAATGATTTAGAAAATAGGGAGGTATATAACTCTCTTAAACCATTTTTCAAAATTTTAAAAGAGGAAAAAAGAAAAGAAAAAAGAGAAATTATACTAGATAAAATTTTACAATTAATTTATAAGGAATTACCATATATTCCAATCTTGCATTATAGAGATTATATAGTAATTTCCCCTAAATATAAAAATCAATATGATGAATGGGAGAAAAGATGAAAAAAATATTTATTATAATTTTATATATACTTTCTTTTTGTGTTTCTTTTGCTTTGGATGCCCAGACAGATTATATTTATCTTAAAGATGATGTAATCTATGGGGTTACTACAAGAACAGAATTTAGAATAGATCAAGTTAATATTAAGTTAAGAAATGGAAAAGGTAGATATTTTGCATTAGAAAATTCTTTAAATCTAAAAAATAATTTTATAAAAGGTGAAAACTTAAAAATAACTTCAAATGAAGAGAATGTAATAGGAGATAAGATATTTTTTAGAAATAGAGAGGGAAAAGTAGTTGATGAAATAAAATTTGATTTACAAGGAATTTTTATTTTTGATTGGAGTAATCTTAAAACAACAAGAGAGGTAAAAAGATTAAAAATAGGAAAGATCTATGATGAAGCAGGGAGAGTAGAAGAACAAATATATTTAGAATTAAATAATATAGATGTGATATACTCTTTAAAAATAAAAGTTGAGCAAGATATGTATTTAGGAAAAGTAATAGCTGGAGAAAAGCTAAGTACAGAAAGATCAATAGATGCCCATCCTGCTAAAATTTCATTGGTTGGAGAAAAAGGAAAAAGAGTAGAGATAAAAATACCTAAATCAGCTATTATAAAAAATGAACTTAATGATGAATTGGTAGTTAATTTAAAGTTTAGGGAAAATAAAAAACAGTCTTTAAAGAAAAAATTTGAAAAAGTAGAGGGAAATAAAAGTATTATAAATGATATTTTTATAGATGGTGAGACAGATACAAATAGAAGTAATTTTGGAAGATATACAGGGTCATTTGTGGTAAGAGTGGAGTATGAAGATTAGATTATATAGTTTAATTTTATTAATGTTTTGTTTTTTTAAAACTTATTCAATAGAAAATTATAAAGAGTTTGAAGATTCGTATGTTCAAATCAATGCCAAAAATTTAAAAGATGATTTTTTTATGGTAAAATTTGATAGTGAAACAGAAAACGTGTATATAGGTTTAAATACTTTTTTCTATTTTTTGGAATTATATACTTTGGATATTAATTTAAAAGAGAAAAAAGTTTATGGAAATATCAATAAAAAAAATATAAAGGTCTATTTTGATGATGAAGAATCTTTTGTAATGGATGGAGAATTATATGTAAATATAAAGGTTTTAGAGAAAAAATTACTTTTTAAAGAGAGTTTTTTTGATTATTCAGCGCTAAAATTAAATGTAGAACCAAATTTTATTTTACCTTATGAAGAAAGAGAAAGAGCCAAAGTTGAAAGATTAAGATTGGATACAAGAAAGGTGGAAGATGAGAAGAAGATAGATTTTGAAATTCCAAGAAAATTGGCGACACCAGGATTATTTAAGATAGATTACTCAAAATCTAATGTTGAAGAATCAGAGTATCAAATTAAGTATGAATATTCATCTCAACTTTTATACGGAGAATTATATTTATCAGGAGAAATTAAACCAGAGCATAAGATAGATTATGGAAATTTAACTTATTCAGATATAATTGAAGATAACGATTTAGTAGTTGGAAACTTTTCATTGATAGCTCCATCTTTTTTTGGTGTTGATACAAAAGTTCTAGGAGTTAGTTTTGAGAATAAAGATACCTATATGACAAGAGATTCAGGTATAACAATTATAAAAGGACAGGCTAAAAATGCAGAAACAATAGAGTTGTATAGAAATTCATTTTTAGTTGACTATATAAAACCATATTCAGAAAATTTTGAATTTAGAATTGATGATGGAGTTTTCAATTCAGATTATACACTAAAAATTTATTATGAAAATGGAGAGATAGAGGAAAGAAAAGTTTATTCTCTTTCTGATAGTGATCTATTAAAAAAAGGAAAATCTAGATTTACATTCCAAGGTGGAAAAGGTGACGAAACTCATGAAAATCAATATATAGGTAGAGCTTTTTATGGAGTTACAGATAATTTAACTTTGGGATTAGGCGGAATGAATTTAAATTCTATTTCAGGTAACCAATATAAAATATTAGAAAGTGACGTTTTATTGAGAACCGGAAATAAGAATTTTCCAATGATTATCAATTATAAAAATTATTACGATTATAAATCTAAAGAAAATAGTTATGAATTAAGTGTTGATCAGAAATTATTTTCATATAATTTAAAATTTATAGAGAATAGTTTTTCAGAGACAATAGCAGAGCAATCTGAAATAAAAAAATATAATTCTATCTCTTTAGGAAAAAGTTTTAATAGAAACTTTTTTGAAATAGGGGTGGAAAGAATACTAAAAACAGAGGAAAAATTTGGTGAAGATAAAGAGGAAAATATTTATGGATTATGGGATAGCTCTGTATTTAATCCAGTATATACTTCATTAAAAATAGAAAAAAATATAAATGGAAGTAGAGAGGATGTTGGATTTAAACCTTCATTAAGTTATTCAAATGGAAGTGTATCTATTTTATTAGAGGCAGACATATCAAAAGATGATGGCAAGAGAAGATATGATCAAGAATATTTTTTAAGAATAAATCATAAGAAAGAAAATATATTTAAAGAAATATTATTTGCAGATGTTGGAGCAGAAATAAAATATTCAAATGAAACCAAAAAATTCACATATGGATTGTCATTTAATATAGAATTAGATGATATAATTTACATGAAATTACCTTCAACAACTACATTTGATGAAGATAAGAATAGAAAAACTCAAACAGGACTAGAAGTAAGCAAGATAATAGATTTGAGTAATCCGAAGAGAAAAATAAAGAAAAATATATCTTTAAATAGTTCTTGGATACATGGAAAAGTATTTTTAGATAAGAATGGAAATGGAGTTTATGATGAAGGAGAAACTCCTCTTGAAAATGTAAAAGTGATGGTAGATAATAAACATTTTTATTCAGATAAAAATGGGGAATATGTAGCTGAAGGATTCTATTCAAATGAGGTTGTAGTTTTAGATATAGATAGAAAAACACTAGATCCAATGCTGAAGAATTCAAGAGATAGTTTAAAAATTAAAACAAGAAGATCTTCAGGAGCTAAAATAGATATTCCAGTTGAAGTGGTTTCATTAGTAATGGGAAATATATGGCAAACAGAGGATTTTAGTGAAAAAGAATTTATAAGAAGTATATCAATGACAACTATTTTACTAGAAAAAGATGGAAAAGTTGTAAAAACAATAGATCCTGAATTTGATGGAATGTTTTTCTTTGAAGATGTTACACCAGGAGAATATATAATAAAATTTGAATATATTGGAGAGGAAAATATAGGATTTAGTCAAAATATGATTCCAGTAAATGTAACTCTTGAAAATCCAGAGGAGGGAGGATATTTTGAAGGAATTGATACTAAATTAATAAGAAATCAAGAAAATATTTCAGAAAAAAAAGACAAAGGTTCAGAAATAACAGATGATATATTTAATTTCTAAGGGGTTAATAAGATGAAAAGAAGCAACTTAATAATTTTATACATAGTATTAACTTCCTTTATTTTAGCTTGGGGAAGTATTAGGATTGAAAAATTTGAAAAAAAGAAAATAAAAAATAATATTGTTTACATTGAATTGGAAGATACCCCTTTTTCTGGGAAATTAGAAGGGGAAAATATTTCTGAAGAATATAAAAATGGTATTAAAAACGGAGTCTTTAAGGGGGAGTTTATAGATGAAGGACAGAAATTTTTATATGAAGGAAAATATATAGAGGGGATCAAGCACGGAGTTTGGACAATAAAATATCCTACAGGTGAAAGAAGAGCTGTACTAGAGTATGATTATGATAAACCTTGTGGTCAATGGAAATATTATTATAAAGGAAATAAATTAGAAGCTTTTGAAAACTTTGAAAAAGGTGTTTTATCAGGGGAAATGAAAGTTTTTAATAAAGAGGGAATAGAAATTTTAAAGTCTACATATCATAATGGACTTTTAAATGGAAGATTTATAAGTTATTATTCTAAAAATATAATAAATACAGTAACTAATTTTTCTTATGGAAAATTAAATGGTTCAATAAAAGTTTTTACAGAAGATGGAACTTTATTACTAGAAGGAAAATATATTGATGATAGAAGAGAAGATGTTTGGAAACTTTATTATAGTTCAGGTGAGATAAAGACAAAAGTTTCATATAAGTTAGGAAAAAAACATGGAGAATCTATAATTTATGATAAAAATGGTATGGTAATGGAAAAAACTATTTTTAATAATGGAATTGAAGAGGGCAGTAAAGATTTAAAACCAAAAAATAATATTAATAAAGATAAATTAGTAAGCAAGTTCAAAAAATTTAACAGAGAGTTAAGATATGAAAAATATGATGATATTTTATCAAAACTATAATTTTAAAAGGAGTAAAACTTATGAAAAAACTATTTTTTATTTATATATGTCTATATAATATTATTCTTGCATTAAATTTTTCGGTTGCTCCTACTGGATTTAATTTAGATTTAAAACAAAATCTAACAAATGAAGTTTACCTTATAAACAATACAGCAAAGCCTTTAAGAATAGAGGTTTTTACAGAAGTGCCAGAGAGTTATGAAGATTATAATTTTAATGAGAATATTGTGATTTTCCCAAAAATGATTTCTATAAAACCTGGTGGAAAACAAACGGTGAGATTTAAAATTAAAAAAAATAGCAATATGAAGGATGGAGAGTATAAAAGTTTATTAGTTTTTAGAGAAAAACCAAGTGAGATTAAATCAGAAGATATAAAAAATACGACAGGACTTACAACTAATATATCTTTTATAACAGAACTAGCCATTGCAGTTAAAGGGAATATAGGAAAAGAAAAGATAGATGGAAGTATAAAAGATGTAAAAGTAAATTATAGAAATGATTTTTTAGATACCAATACAAAAGTTTTATC
>NZ_JARHZE010000045.1 GCF_029258315.1 Fusobacterium sp.
AATTATTTTTTTAAATCATATCTAATAAATTTTATTATTTGTATTATTAATGTAGGAACAAAAGCAAGTAAATAAATCATTCCTAATTGTTCTAAGTTAATAGGAGCAGTTTCAAAGAATTTACCAAATGCTGGAACCAATAAAATTAAAGTAAGTAGGAAAGTTCCTATTATGAAAGCAAATACAGAGAATATATTTGATCTCAATCCAAGTTTTATAATACTACTATTTGAACGGCAGTTAAATCCGTGGAATAATCTAGCAAGACATAAAATTGAAAATGCCATTGTCATTCCTAACTCTTTAGAAATTTCCAAACCTTTATAGAAACCGATAAGTACAAATATAGTTATAAGCAATCCTTCTAAAAGAATTTTTGTTGATAATTCTTTTGTTAAAATAGGCTCATTTATATCTCTTGGTTTTTCTTCTAAAACTTTATTTGAACCAGGCTCCATTCCAATAGCAATTGCAGGAAGACTGTCAGTTACTAGATTGATAAATAGTAAATGAACAGGTGCAAAAGGCATAGGTAAATTTAAAATCGAAGCATAGAAAACAGAAATTATACCAGCTAAGTTTCCAGATAATAAAAACTTAATAGAGTTTTTAATATTAGCATAAATATTTCTTCCAGTAGCAACAGCTTTTATAATAGTAGAGAAGTTATCATCTGTCAAAATCATAGAAGCAGCATCTTTAGAAACTTCAGTTCCTGTGATACCCATTGCAATACCAATATCAGCTTTTTTAAGAGCTGGTGCATCATTGACTCCATCTCCAGTCATAGCACAAATATTTCCTTTTTTTTGCCACATAGACACAATTCTTATTTTATCAGAAGGAGAAACTCTAGCATAAACAGAAATATGTTCTATCTCTTTTTCAAATTCTTCATCAGAAAGTTTTTCAAGTTCGATACCTTCTAAAGCTCTATCTCCATCTCTTAGAATACCGATTTCTCTAGCAATTGCAGAAGCTGTGATTTTATGGTCTCCAGTTATCATAATAGGTTTGATACCAGCTTTTATACAATCAGCAACAGCTTGTTTAGATTCTGGTCTAGGAGGATCTATCATAGATATAAGTCCCACAAATATAAAATCATTTTCATCTTCATAGTTTAGTTGAGTTAATTTATTGGCTTCTTTAACAACAAAAGCTAAAACTCTAAGACCATTGTTAGACATTTCAAAGTTAGTGTTTTCAATATTTTTAATATCAGAGCTATTTATTTTTCTTATTCCTTCACTTGTAAGAATATATTTAGTTCTTCTTAAAATAACATCTAAAGCACCTTTTGTTATCATAAGATTTCTATTATCTACATCACAAAGAACAGACATTAATTTTCTATCTGAGTCAAAAGGAATTTCAGCTAATCTTTTGTGATTATTTCTTATTTCAGTTTCTTTCATACCAAGTTTGTTGGCAAGATTAGTTAGAGCAGTTTCTGTTGGATCTCCAATTTCAGAACCATTACTACTGATAGCATCACTACATAAACAAGAGAATTTAATTAAAGAACCTTGTAAATTATTATTTAAATCAATATCTTCAGAATTAATAACTTTTTCATCAATATAGATTTTTTTAACAGTCATTTTATTTTGAGTAAGAGTTCCTGTTTTATCAGAACAGATAATAGAAACTGAACCTAATCCTTCAACAGCTTTTAATTTTTTTATAATAGCATTTTCTTTAGACATTTTTTGTGTACCAATTGCAAGAACAATAGTAACTATTGGATTTAAAGCCTCTGGAATAGCTGCAACAGCAAGAGCAACAGCAAATAGAAGAGATTCTACCACAGTAAGCCCATGAAAAATATTAGTTCCAAAGACAAAGGCACAAAGGACTAGAATAGAGATAGAAAGATTTCTTCCAAAATTATCTAAAGATATTTGAAGTGGAGTTAGATTTTCTTTAGTTTCTTTCATAAGAGTTGCAATTTTACCAATCTCAGTATTCATTCCAGTTTTTACAACAACAGCAGTTCCTCTACCATAAGTAACAAGGCTACCAGAGAATATCATATTTTTTTGATCACCTAAAGGAAGATCAGTTTTATCTATAATTTCATCAGTTTTTTCAATACTTTCAGACTCTCCAGTAAGAGAACTTTCATTTGCTTTTAAAGAGAAACATTCAATAATTCTTGCATCAGCAGGAACAATATCTCCAGCTTCTAAATGGATAATATCTCCAACAACAACATTTTTAGAACTGATTTCCATTTTTTCTCCATCTCTGATTACACGAGTTTTTGGAGAAGAAAGATTCTTTAAACTTTCAAGAGATGATTCAGCTCTGATGTGTTGAACAGTTCCAAGAATGGCATTCATTGTGATAACAACAAATATAACAATAGAACTTTCAAAGTTTCCAGTGAACATAGAGATGAATCCAGCAATGATAAGAATAATTACTAAGACATCTTTAAATTGAGAAATGAATATAGAAAAAGCACTTTCTTTTTCCCCTTCTTCAAGTTGATTAAGACCATATTTTTCCATATTTTCCTTTACTTGAGCAGAGCTAAGTCCTTCTTCCGTGATACCAAATTCATCAAATAATTCTTTTGTGGATTGGTTAAAAAATTTTTTCATGATTCCTCCTAAAGTAAAATTAAAAATAAAAAGAGACCCTTAATATATTTCTATATTAAAAGTCTCGTTACCTACAAAATCGAAAGGCTTGCAATACCAGACAGAAGAGCTGTCGAGATTGTTGACATTGCAAATTAAACTACTCCCTTTTCATCAATCAATTGTCAATTTAGTATAGCATTTCTAAAAAAAATATGCAAGAAAATTTTATAAAGATTGTTGATCTTTTTTTTCTTCATCTTTATTATCACTCTTTTTCTTTTCACCAATATCTTTTAAAAAAATATCTTTTGCTTTAATAACCATAATCATAAGTAGCATATAATGTATAATTTTATTTTTTTCAAAAGCTTCTCCAAAAAAATGAGTTCCAATAAATAAAATACCAACCCAAATTGCTAAGATACCAATTAACATTAAAACTAATTTAAACCATGAATGCCAAAAATCTTTTTGCATAATTTCTCCTTTGATTATAAAAGTGTTATAGCAAAATATGTTGTGATAATACTTCCAATAACAACATAAAGATAATTTTTAAAAAATAAAGAAAATAAAAAAGCTGACGCTCCACCAATTAAAGCAGCACTTGTATTTCCAGGTACAGATTTTATAAAATCTGGAAAGATAAGAGCTCCAATAGCAGCAAAAGGTATACATTTTAAAATAAGGGAGATTCTTTTTGAAAAGCTGACATTTTCTAAAAGTTTAAAAGGTAAAAATCTAGGTAAAAAAGTTACTAGAGCTAAACCAAAGATTAACAAAAATATGTCCTTATTCATTTTCTTCCTCCTTATCTTTAAAAATAAAACTACCAATAAATGAAGATATAAGTATAGCTAAAATCATATTCCAACCATTTGGAAAAATTTTTAAATATCCTATGAACCAATTGAAAAAACCAGACATTAAAACAATTATTGTTATAGGAAGAGATTTTTTCATTTGAGGGATTAACATAGAAATGAAAAGAGCATAAAGTCCAATCCCCATACTATCACTTATATTTTTAGGAAGAATACCACCTAGTTTATAACCAACAATAGTGAAAAACCACCAGAAAAAATGACCTAAAGTCTCAATAGGAACTATAAATTCTGGTGAAATCTTTTTTTCTTGTAGAGCTGCTAAAGCAAAAGATTCATCAGTAATAAGAGGAATAATTATAGGTAGAAATTTTTTACATTTTTTATTCAACATCTTACTAAGAGATGATCCCATAAGAAATAATCTAAGATTCATCAAAAGAACTGTAAACCAAATTCCAACTAAATTTGTACCAGCATTCCAAAGATTAAGTCCCATTATTTGCCCAGAACCAGTTATAACAAAAAACGAAAAGCAAAAAGCTTCTAACAAAGTTAAACCGGAGTTTTTTGCAAAAATTCCAAAAGTGAGAGCTATTGGAATATAAGAAATTCCAACAGACACTCCTAATGAAAATGAATGTTTTAATTCATATTTATTCATAAATTTATTTTATCCTTTATTTGTTATAGATATTTCCCATTAAACCAACGATTTTTTTAGCTTCAGTTATTTTTTTAACAGCTATTTCACGAGCTTTTAAAGCTCCTTTTCTTAGAACTTCCTCTACATAGTCAGGATTTTTTTCTAATTCTTCTCTACGAGCACGAGCATCTTTAAAGTATTCAAGGATAGCTTCTAAAAGTTCTTTTTTAGCATGTCCATATCCATATCCTCCGGCCATAAATTTATTTCTCATCTCTTGATATTTTTCTTCAGATGCGAAAAGTTTGTATAGTTGTGATATATTATTATCAGGATTTTTAGGTTCTTCAAGTTCAGCAGAGTCAGTTACAATAGACATAACTTGTTTTTTTAGAACGTTTTTTGGAGCGAACATATTTATAGTATTTCCATAAGATTTACTCATTTTTTGTCCGTCAGTTCCAGGAACTATTGCAAGGTTTTCCATAATTAAAGGTTCTGGAAGTTTGAAGAAATCAACACCATATTGTTGATTAAATTTCATAGCAATATCTCTAGCCATTTCTAAGTGTTGTTTTTGATCTTTTCCAACAGGAACAATATCAGTGTCATACATTAAAATATCAGCAGCCATAAGGATTGGATAAGTTAAAAGTCCTGTATTAGGAAATAATCCTTTTGCTATTTTATCTTTATAAGAGTGTCCTCTCTCCATAAGTCCAACTGGAGTTACATTTGCTAGTAACCAAGAAAGCTCTACATGTTCAGGGACATCAGATTGCAAAAATAGAGTACATTTTTCTGGATCTAGTCCAAGAGCAAGATAATCTAAAATAATATTTTTAGTGCTTTCTCTTAAAAGTTCAGGTTTTGTAAGAGAAGTAAGAGAGTGATAATCAGCTACAAAATAAAAACCTTCATATTTATCCTGATTTTCAATAAATTGTTTCATAGCTCCAAAATAATTTCCAAGATGTAAAGTTCCACTAGGTTGGATACCAGATAGACTTCTTTTCATAAAATTCCTCCTATATAATAAAAACTATAATAATTATCATAAAAATATCTAACTTAAAGTACTGAAAATTGTACCTTAAATTAGCGTTCAACAAAAATTATACCATTATATTTTATAATAATCAAGATTTAAAAAATCAACAAAAAAACTTGATCTAAACCCTTAAAAATCAAAATAATAATTGCGAAAAGAAGATAGTATATATTATAATATAAGTATACGGAATAATTAAAAAAGGGGCTGATTTTATGAAGTATACTGTGGGTGTAGATATAGGTGGAACAAATACCAAAATAGGTATTGTTGATGAAGAGGGAAAGATAATTCAAAAAGAAATAATAAAAACTCTTTCAATAGAAGGGGTAGAAAATACCTTAAAAAGAATATGGGATAAAATACAAGAACTATTGGATAAAAGTAAAATAGATTCTACTGAAGTTCTAGGTGTTGGAATGGGTATACCAGGACCAGTAAAAAATAAAGAGATAGTTGGATTTTTTGCTAATTTTCCTTGGGAAAAAAATATAAATATAGCAAAATTATTTAAAGAAATAAGTGGAAAAGAAACAAAATTAGAAAATGACGTAAATGTTATAGCATTAGGAGAAGCTAAGTACGGGGCAGGGAAAGGTTTTTTATCTAGTGTGACAATAGCTATCGGAACAGGTATTGGTGGCGGAATATTTGTAGATGGAAAAATAATATCTGGATTTAATGGAGCTGGTGGAGAAGTTGGACATATGAAGCTAGTTAAAGATGGACTGCTTTGTGGTTGTGGACAAAAGGGGTGTTTTGAAGCATATGCCTCAGCTACTGGAATAGAGAGAGAAGCTATATCAAGATTAAAAGTTAATAAAAAAAATAAATTATATGAAAAATTAGAAGGAAATATAGAAAAAGTAGAGGCTAAAGATATATTTGATTGTGCTAAAGAGGGAGATCTATTTTCAATTGATATAGTTGATTATGAGGCCGAATATTTAGCGATGGGAATAGGAAATATTTTAAATATAATAAACCCTGAAAAAATTATTTTAGCTGGTGGAGTTTCTTTGGCTGGTGATATATTATTAGATAGAGTTAAAGAAAAACTAAAAAAATATGCTATGGGAGTAACACTAGAGGAAAATTTCAGTATAGAGATTGGAATATTAGGAAATGATGCAGGGATTTATGGTGCATCTGCACTTATTGGATAGGTGATATTATGTTTATAAGTGGAATAGATGTTAGAGTAGAAGTTTTAGATGAAGTAAAAAGTTGGGAAGAGGCAGTGGAGATAGCATCAAGATCATTATTAATGGATCAATGTATAACTGAAAAATATATAGATGAAGTTAAGATGAATATTCAAAAAGAGTGTGATAGATTTTTAGTGGATCATAATATAATCTTAGCTCATTCTCGTCCAAATCAAGAGGTAAAAAATAATGGACTTTCTTTTTTAAAAGTAAACCAAGGAGTTTTTTTTCCAAAGATAAAAGAAAAAGTAAAATTAATTTTTGTTATTTCTGCTTTAGATACTAAAACTCATATGGCTTGGTTACAAAAATTTGCTAAGATAATGGACGATTTGGAAATGGTAGAAAAATTAAATGAAGAAACAGATAAAATGGAAATAATAAAAATTTTTAAAGATAAAATATAAAATAGAAAAGAGGATAATTTAATGATTATTAGTCAATTATTTAAAGATATTGATTACGAAATTTTACAAAAAGTTTCGGATGAGATAGAGATTAAAAATATGGAATTTGATTCAAGAAAAATAAATCAAGGAGACATTTTTTTAGCTCTTGAAGGAGCAGTAGTAGATGGGCATAAATTTATTTCTAAAGCCATAGAAAATGGAGCTACAACTATTTTAGTTGAAAAGGAAGTGGAGATGGAAGAGGGAATAAATTATTTTTTAGTGAAAAATTTAAGAGAAAAGATGGGAGTTATAGCATCAAATTTTTATAATTATCCTCAAAATAATCTTAAAATAATTGGTGTTACAGGAACAAACGGAAAGACAACAACAACTTATATTTTAGAAAGTATTTTAGGAGAAGAAAATGTTGCTAGAATAGGGACTGTTGAATATAAAATAGGTAATGAAATAATTCCTGCGCCAAATACAACTCCATCAGGATTAGAGATTATAAAAATATGTAAAAAAGCGGTTGAAAAAAATATAAAATATTTGATAATGGAGGTAAGTTCTCACGGACTAAGTATTGGTAGAGTAAATATGTTAAGATTTGAGGCTGGAATATTTACAAATCTTACTTTAGATCATTTAGATTATCATAAAACAATGGAAAATTATTTTTTAGCTAAGAGAAAATTATTTGATTTAGTAAAAGATAAAAAAAATTCTGTGATCAATATAGATGATGATTATGGAAGAAGATATTATCAATACACAAATGGTATTAGTTATGGAATAGAAAATGGAGATATTCAAGGGAAAATAAATAAAATCTCAAGAGAAGGACAAGAGGTTGTTATTAAGATATTTGATAAATCATATACAGTAAATTTAAAACTTTTAGGTAGATACAATTTATATAATTTACTAGGAGCAATTGGAGCAGTTAAAACTTTAGGAATTTCAGATGAGGAGATAATTTCAAAAATACCTTTAATTCATGGAGCTCCAGGAAGATTTGAACCTGTAAATGTTGAAAGTGATTTTACAGTTGTGGTTGATTATGCTCATACAGGTGATGCTTTGGAAAATATTTTAAAAAGTATCAATGAATTTAAAACTAACAGAGTAATAACTATTTTTGGATGTGGTGGAGATAGAGATAAAAGTAAGCGTCCAATAATGGGAGAAATAGCAGAGAGATATAGTGATATAGTTATTGTTACATCAGATAATCCAAGAACAGAAGATCCAGAAGAGATTATAAAAGAAATTATTGTAGGGTTGAAGAAAGAAAATCATTTAATAGAAGTAAATAGAGAAAAAGCAATAGAAAAAGCTGTTACAATAGCAGAAAAAAATGATATAATTTTAATAGCTGGAAAAGGTCATGAAAATTATCAAATCATAGGAAGAGAAAAGATACATTTTGATGATAAAGAAGAGGTAATAAAAGCTATAAAAAATTTAAAGAAATAAAGTATTTAAGAAAGGAAAAGGATTGATGTTAAATAAATTAGAAAAAACAAGAGAAATAAAAGTTGGAAATTTTACAATAGGTGGGAAACAAAGATTTACTTTAATAGCTGGTCCTTGTGCAATTGAAAGTGAAGAGATGTCAATAGAAGTTGCAACAAAGATAAAAGAGATTTGTGATAGACTAGGAATAAACTATATTTTTAAATCTTCTTTTGATAAGGCAAACCGTTCTTCTATTCATTCTTTCAGAGGAGTAGGAATGGAAGAGGGGCTAAGAATATTAAAGAAAGTAAAAGATGTGGTAAAAGTTCCTGTTATTACAGATGTTCATGAGTCTTGGCAGTGTGAAAAAGTTGCTAAGGTTGTAGACATGTTACAAATACCAGCTTTCTTATGCAGACAGACAGATTTAATTGTGGCAGCAGGAAAAACAGGTTTGCCTGTAAATGTAAAAAAAGGGCAATTTTTAGCTCCTTGGGATATGAAAAATGTGGTTACTAAAATGGATGAAATAGGAAATCCAAATGTTTTATTATGTGAGAGAGGAAATGTTTTTGGGTATAACAATTTTGTTGTGGATATGAGGGGATTACTTGAGATGAGAAAGTTTGGTGTTCCAGTTGTATTTGATGCTACTCATTCAGTTCA
>NZ_JARHZE010000100.1 GCF_029258315.1 Fusobacterium sp.
ACATATAGAATCAATGGCTTCTGAGGAGATTTCTTTATTATTTATACCCCACCTTTTAATCAAATTGATATATCCATCTATTATAAAAATAGGAGTTTTTAATTCATGAGAAGCATTATTAACAAAAACAACAAGAGCATCAGATTGCTCTTTCAATCTTTTTAACATATTTTCATAGGAGATTATAACATTATTAAATTCAATGAAATTATTTTCAGACTCAAAATGATCATCGATATTATTAAGATCGATATTATTTGTTATCTCTTGCAAAGAATTAAGAGAAATAATAAACTTATTATAAAATTTTCTACTTATACATATGCTGATGAAAATAGTCGATAGTATAAGGAAGAAAGAAAGTATAATAATATTTAAAATAATAGTTCTATCGATAGTTAAATCTTTAATTATTAATAAATCAACTTCACCTATATTATTAATAATAGTCTTAATATCTAAAAAATCATATTTATAAAAGCCAATACTTTGAACAGAGTTAGAAAAATCATCTCTGTCTAAAATTTCTTTATATAGATCAGGAATATCATTTGGATAGAAAGAGTTGTTATGCTTAAATATTACTGTAACTCCATTAACTTTAGGAGCCTCTTCAAGAGCCCCATAAAATAACTCATCAAGACTATGGCCCTCAAAGAATTCCTCTTCAAATTCAAGCATTTCATATTTTAAAAAGCTGTGAACAGACAGAATATCTTCCCGAGAAACCTGTTTTATATAAAGAGTAAAGAAGGTTAATAATCCTAAAAAAGATATAGAAAAAATAAAAATAAGTAACCGATAAGTCTTAGTTAATTCTCTAGATAGTTTTCTCATTTCTCCTCCAATGTTAATTTAAACATATATCCAAATCCCCGTATAGAATGAAAATATTTTTTAGTTTTTTCATCTATTTTTTTTCTAAGAGAGTTTATATAAACATCTATAATTTTTCCATCTCCAGAATAATCAAACCCCCAAAGTTCTTCTATTATTTTTTCTCTTGAGATACAGATCTCTTTATTAATAATAAAAAATTCTAAAAGATTGTATTCTGTTTTAGTTAAATTTATTTCAATCTCATTTTTATAAAATCTTTTTGTTGTGAGATCCATTTTTAGATCATCATAAGATAAAATTTTATTTGATTTAAAATTATTTTTATTTCTAAGAGAAACTCTTATTCTTGCAAAAAGTTCTTCAATAGCAAAAGGTTTAGTGATATAGTCGTCAGCTCCCATATCCAAAAGTTCTACTTTATTAAATGTATCATCTTTAGCAGTTATAACTATAATAGGAATATCTGAAAAACTTCTAATTTTTTTACAAACTTCCTCTCCAGATAAAACAGGTAACATCAAATCTAAAAGAATAATATCATAATCAAATTTTTGAGCTTTTTCAATTGCTTTTCCTCCATCTTCACAAGGATCGATAAAATATCCTTCATGTTCAAGTTCAAGTTGTAAAACTCTTCTGATTTTTGGGTCATCTTCAATTAATAAAATTTTTTTCATTATACTCTCCTAAAATACTTTTTATATTTTAGACTAGAATAAAAAAAATTTGGTTAAAAAATTAAAATTTTTACTATTTTTTAATAATTCTTTTTTATAATTTTTTTAGAAAATTTTAGGAGGATAAAAAAATGACACGAATTTCAGTAGTAGCACCAATATTTAACGAGGAAGAAAATATTTTAAGATTTATAAAAAAAGTGGAAGATGTATTGAAAAAAGGTTTTAAATCTTATGAGATAGTTTTAGTTAATGATGGAAGTACAGATAAAAGTAAAGAGATATTAGATAGAGAGGCAGAAAAAAATGGTCATTTAAAAGTTTATCATTTTACAAAAAATAATGGACAGACAGCAGCTTTAGATGCAGGGTTTAAAAAATGTACTGGAGATTTAATTCTTATGATGGATTCAGATTTACAAACTGATCCCAATGATTTGTATGTTTTATTAAAATATATTGATAGATATGATATGGTCAATGGAAAAAGAATAACAAGAGAGGACGGAATTAAAAGAAAAATATCATCTTTTGTAGGGAACACTGTTAGAAATATTATAACAGGAGATGATATTCAAGACACAGGTTGCCCTTTAAAACTTTTTAAAAGAGAGGTTATTGAAAGTTTTTATTTATATGAGGGAATGCATAGATTTTTGCCAACTCTAGCTAGAATAAATGGATTTAAAGTAGTGGAGATACCAGTTCGTCACTATGATAGAGAGTTTGGAAAATCAAAATATGGAATTTTTAATAGATTATTTAAAGGATTAAAAGATGCCATAGCTGTTAGATGGATGAAACAAAGAAAATTAAGATATGAATTTGAAAAAGGAGATGGAATAGATGGCTAGTTTAGATTTTTTTATGGTTTTGGGATTTGTAGGACAATGTCTTTTTTCAATAAGATTTATACTTCAATGGATAGCCAGTGAAAAAGCTGGAAAAAGTATAATCCCATTTTCATTTTGGATATTTAGTTTAGGAGGAAGTAGCCTATTATTAGTCTATGCAATTTATAGAAAAGATCCTGTTTTTATCTTAGGACAAGCACCAAATGTTTTAATTTATTCAAGGAATATCTATCTTTTAAAAAAAGAAAAAGTAAATTTAGAGGGTGAAACCATTGAATAGACTTAATGAGAAAAAATATTTATTATCTTTATTTTTTATATCAGTGGTAAGTTTTTTTTCAAATATTTGTGTGAGGACAGCAGACTTAATGGAGGCTAGAAATTTTATAACAGCTAGAGAGATGGTTAAAAATGGAAATTATATAGTAACCACCTTAAATGGAAATTTAAGATTTGAAAAGCCACCTCTTCCAACTTGGTTAGTTGCGATGATGATGAAGATTACAAATAATTTTACAGATGAATGGATATTTAGAATACCAGTTGCTATTGTTGGAGTTATTTCTGTATTTTTTATCTATTATTTAGTAAAGTATTTAACAAAAAATATGGTACTAAGTTTTTTAGTAGGATTTGTTTACTCAACAACTTTTATGATTATCAAAGTTGGAAATGAAAGTACTTGGGATTTTTATACCTATGCTTTTGCTTTAGGTATGATAACTTTTCTAGTAAAGGGAATGGAAGGTGAAAAGATAAAAGATTTTATAATTTCAGGGGTATTTTTGTCTGGAAGTATATTGAGCAAGGGACCTGTTGGAATTTATGGACTTTTTATACCTTTTCTTATGGCACATATCTATATATTTGGAATTGAAAAATATAGAAAAAATTGGAAAAAAATAATCATTTTATTATTAATAGGAATTGGATTATCAAGTTTATGGCCTGTTATTATTTATTTAAAATACCATAATATATTTTTAGAAGTTTTAAAAAAAGAGGAATCAACTTGGATGAATTCCCATAAAAAATCTATTTTTTATTATTTGGATTATTTTATTTACAGTGGAATTTGGATATTTTTTACAATATCTATTTATATAAAAAATTGGAATGAAAAAATTAGTGATAATAAAAAGTATGCAAAATTTATATTTCTTTGGAATATTTTGGTATTGATAGGGATTTCTGTAATAAAAATGAAAAAGAAAAGATATGGGATACCTTTATTTATTACCTCAAGCTTAGGAGTAGGAAATATTTGTTACTATTTTTATACAACAACCATTGAGAGATTAAATAAAAAAGAAAAACTACTTATAAATATACAAAAAATTTTTATAGAAATAATCTTAGTAGGAAGTATTGGTTTTTGTATAGCATTATTTTTAAAAGAAAAAATTTCAATAATTTATTTTTTAGTGATGAGTATTCTATATTTATCTTTGTTAGTAAACTTTATTTTAAAATTAAAAAAAGCAGATATAACAAAAGAGATTGTAATTTGGAGTGGATTGATATTTTTAATTATTAATACAACATTAAATGGATTAATTAATAAAAATTTAATAGAAAAACATAGTTGTGGTAATGAATATAAAGATTTAAGGATCTTACATTATAATCCACCAAAAGAAGAGATATATTCTAAAAATTTTGGGATAGAGGACGTTTGGAGAATTGGTAAAAAAATAAATATTTATAAAGAAGGGATAGAATTGCCTAAGAATATTGTATTTTTTTCTGATCTACCAAAAGAGATAAAAGAAAAATATTTAGTTTTAAAAAAAGAAAAATATATAAATGAAGTAAATGAAATAGTAGAAATTTATTTTTTAGAAAAGAGAGGAGATTAAAATGAAAATATTAGTGACAGGGGGAGCTGGGTTTATAGGTTCTCATCTTTGTGAAAGATTACTAGAAGAGGGAAATAAAGTTATTTCCATTGACAACTTTGATGATTTTTATGATTTTAGAATAAAAATAAAAAATATTTTTGAAATTTTTAAAAAGAAAGATAAATATTCAGAATTCTTAGAAGAGATGGAGAAAAAAAGTTTAGATAAAAAAGAAATTTTAAGAGAGGTTGAAAAATTTTTTTATTGTGATTCATATAGAATTTATTATGAAGATATAAGAGATAGTGAAAGTATGGAAAAAATATTTCAAAAAGAAAGACCAGAACTTATTATTAATTTAGCTGGACTTGCAGGAGTAAGACCATCTATTGAAAGGGCAAAAGAATATATAGATGTAAATATTCAAGGTTTTATAAACCTTTTAGAGTTATGTAAAAAATACAATATAAAAAAAGTCATTCAAGCTTCATCTTCATCTGTTTATGGAAATAATAAAAAAGTTCCATTTGAAGAAAGCGATAATGTAGATTTCCAAATTTCTCCATATGCTGGAACAAAAAAATCTTGTGAGGTTTTAGGTTATATTTATCATCATTTATATAATATAGATATGATTCAATTAAGATTTTTCACAGTTTTTGGAGAACGTCAAAGACCAGATTTAGCAATTCATAAATTTATAAAGGCTATAAGGGAAGATAAAGAGATTCAAATGTATGGAGATGGATCAAGTGCTAGAGATTATACATATGTTGGAGATATTGTTCAAGGAATTGAAGGTTCTATAAATTATCTATTAAAAAATAAAGAAGTTTATGAAATTATAAACTTAGGAAATTCAAATACCATTTCTTTAAAAGAGATGATATCCACAATAGAAAAATTAATGGATAAAAAAGGAAATGTAAAAGAATATCCAAAACAAAGTGGAGATGTTGATATAACTTTTGCAAATATAAATAAGGCTAGAAGATTGATTAACTATGATCCTAAAACTGAATTTGAAGAGGGAGTAAGAAAATTTATCAAATGGAGTGAGATATAAATGAAAATAGGAGTTATAGGGACAGGATATGTAGGATTGGTTCAGGGAGTTGTTTTAGCAGATTTTGGTTCCAATGTAATTTGTATGGATATAAATGAGGAGAGAATAAAAGAGCTAGATGAAAATAAAATTCCTATTTTTGAACCAGGATTAAAAGAAATATTATTAAAAAATAAAAAAGCTAAGAGAATAGAATTCACAACGGATATTAAATATACAATAGAAAATTCAGAAGTTATTTTTATAGCTGTTGGAACTCCAGCCTCAGAAGATGGATCTGCTGATTTGCATTATGTTTTAAATGTAGCTAAGGAGATAGGAAAATATATTAATTGTTATAAGGTTATAGTTGATAAATCAACAGTTCCAGTTGGTACAGGAAAATTGGTTGAGAAAATAATAAAAGAGGAGATAGAAAAGAAAGAAAAAGATATAGAGTTTGATATTGTTTCAAACCCCGAATTTTTAAGAGAGGGAAAAGCTATTGGAGATTGCCAAAGACCAGATAGAGTTGTAATTGGATATAAAAATGAAAAGGCTAGAGAGATAATGAAAAAAGTTTACGATCCTCTATATATAAATGAAACTCCATTTTTATTTACAAATATTGAAACAGCTGAACTTATAAAATATGCTTCAAATTCATTCTTAGCTGTAAAAATCTCTTTTATAAATGAGATAGCTTTACTTGCAGAAAAAGTTGGAGCAAATACTCAAGAGATTGCAAGATCAATGGGAATGGATGGAAGAATATCACCAAAATTTTTACATTGTGGTCCTGGTTATGGTGGTTCTTGTTTTCCAAAAGATACAAAGGCAATCGTGGATATCGGAAAGAAAGTTGGAGAGGATATGTATGTTATAAAAGCAGCTATTGCAGCCAATGAAAAGCAGAAAAGAAAAGTTATTGAAAAAATAGTTGAGAAGATGAATGGGGTAAAAGATAAAACAATAGGAATTTTAGGATTGTCTTTTAAACCAGATACAGATGATATGAGAGATGCACCAAGTATCGATATTATTAGAGGACTTGTAAAACTTGGGGCTAAGATACACGCTTATTGTCCAGAAGGAATGAAAGAGGCAAAGTGGAGATTGTCAGATATAGAAAAAAATATAATTTATTGTAGTGATGAGTATACAATGTCTAATGATATAGATGCTCTTGTACTTGTAACAGAATGGAATGAATTTAGAGGACTGGATCTAAATAAGATAAAGGATAGAATGAGAAATAATTTTTATTTTGACCTTAGAAATGTTCATACAAAAGATAAAAATGTAAGGAATATATTTAAATATTTTCCGATTGGGCAAGAATAAAAAAATTTAATATATTGACTAGTAAAAGTGGGATATAATTTTTTCATAATAAAATAAAGAATAGAGGAAGAGAATAGTTGTATATCATTGCCATATTTTAGAGCACGAAGAGATGGGAATGATGGGTCAATTTTATATAGAAAAATAAAAAAATAGTAGTGAAAAGGACTGAAGAAAAATATTTTCTTCAGTTTTTTTATAAAAATTTATTGACAAACCTATTGAAAAGTGATACTATGAATTTGTTAGTTAGCACTCTTTAGTAATGAGTGCTAATATTCAGGAAG
>NZ_JARHZE010000055.1 GCF_029258315.1 Fusobacterium sp.
GAAAATTCGATATCGCAAAAAGAGCAAAACAATTAGGATTTGACGCAATTCACGATACAGTTCATGAAATGGCAAAAGACGAAGCAAGACACGGAAAAGCTTTCACTGGATTATTAAACAGATACTTCGGAAAATAGTAAATAAGCAAGCCGGGATTTATTTCCCGGTTTTTTATTTTTAATTTCTAAAAAATATTGACAATATAAAAAAAATAAAGTAAAATTTGATTATAGATAATAAGGCACAATTGAATATGACTTAGTGGGTGGAGAAGTTTAAAGAGATTTTCTTAATAGTTAAGAAGATTTTTTTAAGCTTTTTTACAATTATCTAGGAGGTAAATTTTATGAAAAAAATGATAAACAAACCGGAAAATATTGTAACAGAAATGATAAATGGAATGTTAAAGGCGTACCCAAATGCTTTAAAACAGGTTGAAGATTTACCAGTAATAATAAGAAAGAATAAAAAGAATGGAAAAGTAGCTTTAATAAGTGGTGGTGGAAGTGGACATGAACCTTCACATGCTGGATTTGTTGGAGAAGGAATGCTTGATGCAGCAGTAGCAGGAGAAGTTTTTACATCACCAAGTGCAGATAAGGTCTATGAAGCTATCAAAGCAGTGGATTCAGGAGAAGGTGTATTACTTATTATAAAAAATTATAGTGGAGATGTAATGAACTTTGAGATGGCTGCAGAAATGGCTGGAATGGAAGGTATTAATGTAAAGAAAATAATTGTTAATGATGATATAGCAGTTGAAAATAGTACTTATACAGTTGGAAGAAGAGGAATAGCAGGAACTGTATTGGTTCATAAGATGGTAGGAGCAGCAGCAGAGAAAGGATACTCTCTTGATGAATTAGAAAAATTTGGAAATAAGGTAATTTCAAGAATAAAAACAATGGGAATGGCATTAAAACCTTGTATGGTTCCTACAACTGGAAAATTAAGTTTTGAACTTCCAGAAGATGAAGTGGAAATTGGTTTAGGAATACATGGAGAACCAGGAACTCACAGAGAAAAAATACAAACTGCTGATACTCATGTAGATTATTTATTAGAAAAATTATTAAAAGAATCTGATTTAAAACCAGAAGATGAGGTAGCAGTTCTTGTAAATGGATTGGGAGAAACAACATTAATAGAACTTTATATAATAAATAACAGAGTGGCAGATGTTTTATCAGAAAAAAATATAAAAGTTTTTGATACTATTGTTGGAAATTATATGACATCTTTAGATATGGGAGGATTCTCTATCACTTTAGTAAAACTTGATGAGGAAATGAAAGAGATGTTAATGGCAAAAGCAGATACACCAGCATTCAAAAGATTTTAGGAGTGATAAAATATGGAATTATTAAATATAATAGAGAAAGTAAGTAATGAGATTATAAAAAATAAAGATTATCTAACAGAGTTGGATAGAGAAATTGGTGACGGAGATCATGGGGTAAATATTTCAAGAGGATTTGAAAAAATATTGGAAGAAATACCTAAGATGGAAGGGCAAAAGCCTGCGGATATTTTTATGAAAATGACAATGCTTCTTATGTCAAATGTAGGAGGAGCTTCAGGTGCTTTATATTCAACAGCTCTAATGAAAGGAGCTGCAGTTTTAAAGAAATCAGAAGTTATAACTCCAGAAGTAATGGTAGAAGTTTGGGATGAAATGATAAAAGGAATACAAATGAGAGGAAAAGCAGTCCTTGGAGAAAAAACAATGCTTGATACTCAAATTCCAGCTTTTAATGAATTCAAAAAAGAAATATTAGCAGGAAAAGATTTAAAAGAAAGTTTTCTATTAGCTTCAGAAAAAGCAAAAGAGGGAATGGAATCAACAAAGGATATAATTGCAACAAAGGGTAGAGCAAGTTATTTAGGGGAAAGAAGTATTGGACATATAGATCCAGGTGCAACTTCTTCATATATTATAATAAAAACTATTAGTGATGAATTAAATAGGTAGGTGAAATAAAAAATGGTAGGAATAGTTATAGTTTCTCATAGTAGAAGATTAGCAGATGAGGTTATACATTTATGTAATGAGATGAAAAAATATGATTTTCCGGTGATAAATGGAAGTGGAACAGATGATGATCATTTTGGTTCAGATCCAATGAGAATAAAAAAAGCTATTGAAGAGGCAAATACTCCAAATGGTGTATTGATATTTGGAGATATTGGAAGTTCTATATTAAATAGCGAGATGGCAATAGAATTTTTGGATGATGAATACAAAGGAAAAGTAAAAATTGTAGATGCTCCATTAGTTGAAGGAGCTTTAATAGCTATGTCTGTAAATGATGAAAAAGCAACTTTAGACAGTGTTATAGAAGAATTACAAGAATTAAAAAATTTTAGTAAAACAGAATAAAAAACTAAATATCAATAAAAAAATAGCACGATGAACTCGTGCTATTTTATATTTTAAGATAAATTATTATCTATTCATTTCAGAAGTAGAACCTTCACTATGATCTTTTATTATAGAATCAGCAGTTGCTTTAGAGAAGCAAACAACATCTCCAAGAAGAGTATTTTTTAATGCTCCTAAAGCATTTCCAT
Source organism: Fusobacterium sp. (assembly GCF_029258315.1). Classification (GTDB taxonomy): domain Bacteria; phylum Fusobacteriota; class Fusobacteriia; order Fusobacteriales; family Fusobacteriaceae; genus Fusobacterium_B. Next base: position 2,572 of record NZ_JARHZE010000055.1, read on the forward strand.
ATTTAAGAGCTTTTTCTGGACAATCAAAAGTAGTTAATCCATATAAAGCACCTGCAACATAAGCATCTCCACTTCCGATTCTATCAACTATCTCTATATTTTTGTAAGGTTCTTCAAAGTAGAATTTATCCTCAACACTATTATAAATAATAGATGTGAAATCATGAGACTTAGGAGAGTTAACAGTTCTTTGAGTAGATACTAAAAGAGAAATATTATGTTTTTTAGAAAAACTTCTCATCATTTCTTGAATATTTCCACTTTCTTTGAACATTTTTATTAAAGTTTCTTCAGATGCGAAAAGAATATCAACATTAGGAAGAATTTTTTCTATTTCCACTCTTGCATTCTCCTCATTTCCCCAAAGATTTCTTCTGAAGTTTACATCGAAAGATATAACTGCTCCAGCTTCTTTAAAGTTTTTAATAAGATCTTTTACTAATTGTTTAGAAGTTTCACAAAGTCCTAAAGAGATTCCACTTGTATGGAAAACTTTTGTTTGAGAATAAACTTCTGGATTTAACTCATTAGAATTAAAGAATTGGAAAGATGAAGCGTTTCTATCATAAACAACGCTAGGTTTTCTAGGAGAAGCTCCATATTCATAGTAATAAAGAGCAAGTCTTTTATTTTTAGAAGAATCATAAACTAAGAAATCAGAGTTAACTCCACTTAAGTTTATACATCTTTCTGCATAAGTTCCCAAATCGTGATCAGGAATTTTTGAAAGGAAAGAAGTTTTTCCTCCTAAAGAAGAAATACCTGTAACAACATTTAGTTCTGCTCCACCAAGATTTCTATCTAAAGGACCATCTTGAACTAAAACTTTTCCAACAGCAGGGGATAATCTCATTATTATCTCACCACAAGATACAACATCAAATCTTTTTTCTGAAAAATTAAACATTATTATCCTCCAAACTATTTATTTCTAATTTCTTTTATTTTTTTAACAAATGCTTCAGCAGTAGCTTTTATAGATTCACTTGAACCAGATGCAAGTTTACCACCAGCTCCAACAGCAACTACACCGTTTTTGAACCACTCATCTATATTTTCAAGACTTACTCCACCAGTAGGCATAATATTTACTTGAGGTAAAGGAGCTTTTACAGCTTTTACGAAAGAAGGTCCAAAAGCGCTTCCAGGGAATAATTTTATGATGTCAGATCCATATTCCATAGCTTTCATCATTTCAGTTATAGTCATACATCCTGGCATATAAGGGATTTGGTATAAGTTACAAAGTTTAGCAGTTTCAACATCAAATCCAGGAGAAACGATGTATTCAGCTCCAGCTAAAATAGCGATTCTTGCAGTAGCTGCATCAAGAACTGTTCCAGCTCCAACGATTAATTCATCAGAAGTAAATTCATTTTTAAGAGCTTTTATAACTTCAGTAGCTCCAGGAACTGTATAAGTAACTTCGATAGCAGGGATTCCACCTTCAACACAAGCTTTAGAGATTCTTACTCCCTCTTCTATACTTTCACTTCTAACAACGGCAACAATACCAGTGTTTATTATTTTTTCTATTGTTTCATGTTTTTTTAACAATTCACTCACCTCTATTAAAAATTTAATTCTTATAATATACTTATAGCTTATAAATTAAAAAAAAACAATAGTAAACTTTCATAAAAGTTTCATATATGAAAAAAATTGAAGGCAAATATTAAAGATAAAGTAAATATATAATATTATATGTAATTAAAATAAAAAAAAATAATAAAGTTTCTTATATGGAATTTTATTTTTTAACTTGACAGTATTTTTTTTAAAATATATACTTTAATTAATAAAACTTTAAGGAGGATAGTATGGAAAACTTTATTTATTATACACCAACAAAAGTTGTGTTTGGAAAAGATGAGGAAAAAAATGTAGGAAAACTTGTAAAAGAATTTGGTGGAAAAAGAGTTTTAATCCACTATGGTGGAGGAAGTGCAATTAGAAGTGGTTTAATAGATAAAGTGAAAAAATCTTTATCAGAAGAGAACTTATTCTTTGTAGAACTTGGAGGAGTAAAACCAAATCCAAGATTATCTCTTGTTTATGAAGGGATAAAATTATCCAGAGAAAATAAAATAGATTTTATTTTAGCCGTTGGTGGAGGAAGTGTAATAGATTCTGCTAAGGGGATTGGATATGGAATCGCAAACGATGATATAGAAGATGTATGGGATTTATATATAGGAAAGGCAAGAACAAAAAAATGTGCTCCTATTGGGGTAGTATTAACAATAGCAGCAGCAGGAAGTGAAATGAGTGGATCAAGTGTTGTAACAAAAGAAGATGAACAATTAAAGAGATCATATAACTCAGATAACTCAAGACCAAGATTTGCAATATTAAATCCAGAATTAACTTATACATTGCCAAAATATCAAATAGCTTGTGGAATAGTTGATATTATGATGCATACAATGGAAAGATATTTTTCTCCTGTGGGAAATTTAGAAATAACTGATAAAATTTCAGAGGGACTTTTAAAAACAATGATAAAGTATGGAAAAGTTTCAATGGAGGATCCTAAAAATTATGAGGCAAGATCTGAAATAATGTGGGCAAGTTCACTAGCACATAATGGACTAACTGGATGTGGAGGAAAAGGAGATTGGGCAACTCATCAATTGGAACATGATTTAGGTGGGGTTTATGATGTAGCTCATGGAGCTGGATTATCAGCGGTTTGGGGATCTTGGGCAAGATATGTTTATAAGGAAAATCCAAAAAGATTTGTAGAGTTTGCTAAAAATATATTTGAAATAGAAGATAATGGAAGTGAGGAAGAGATTGCTTTAAAAGGAATAGAGGCAATGGAAGAATTTTATAAAAAATTAGATATGCCAATTAAAATATCTGAAGCTGGAATAATTTTATCAGATGAAGACATAGTAAATTTAGCTAATAAGTGTAGTAATAATAGATCTCGTACAATAGGAAGTTTCAAAAAACTTTCATATGATGATATAGAAAAAATATATACGATGGCAAGATAGAAAATTAATAAGGATTGATTTTTTCTAAAAATTAATGTAGAATAGGGAGAAGAAAACATTTTGGGGAAAGGGAAGTAAGAGATGCATTTTAAGGTAATAAATAAGAATAAAGGTGAAAATAATAAACAATTCACATATCGTATATTGAAGGAAAATATTATGAATTTGTCTTTAGCACCAGGGGAAGCTATTAGTGAGGTAGAGATAAGCCAAGCTCTAGAAGTGAGTAGAACTCCAGTAAGAGAAGCAATAGTTAAATTAAAAGAGGAGAAACTTGTAAATGTTTTTCCACAAAGAGGTTCTTTTGTCTCAAAGATGAGTTTAAAATTGATAGAAGAGGCTGCATTTCTTAGAGAAATCTGTGATAAAGAGATGTTAAAAATAATTTGTTCAAATAAAAATAAAGAAATTTTAATAAAAGATCTGAAAAAAAATTTAGAATATCAAAAAATAATAGTTGATTATGAAGAGAATTCTTATGAATTTTTTAGATTGGATAATAAATTTCATGAAATTATCTATTCGTTTTGTAATAAATTAAATATTTGGAAAGCGATAAAAAGATTAAGCACTCACTATGATAGACTTAGACTTTTTGATGCTCTTGAAAAAATGAATTTAGATGAAATTTTATATCAGCATGAAAAAATTATAGAGATATTAGAAGATAATAAATTTGAAGAGATTGACAGTATAGTGAATGAACATTTATTTAATTTTAAAGAGGTAATGGGAGTATTCACAGATAAATATCCAGATTATTTTGAAGCTTAAGAAGATTAAAACAAGTATTTTTACTTGTTTTAATTTTTTAATTACAGGAGGAAATAAAAGAAAAAGATGTTAGAAATAATTTTAGAAAAATTAATGCCAATAATATTATTTTTTATTATAGGTTATACTTTGAAGATGCTGAAAATATTATCAAAGGAAGATGCATCTGTTCTGTTAAAATTAATTTTTTATTTAATGAGTCCAGCGGTAATAATAATATCAGTAAGTAGTATGGAGTTTACGAAAACATTGATTTATTATCCGATATCAGCAATTTGTATTCACTGTGTTATGATAGTTATAGGGATTATATTTTCAAGATTTTTAAAGTTAACAGATAATGAAAGAAAGATTTTTAGAGGTGGAACTCTGATAATGAATATGACTTTCATTCTTCCGTTCTTTATAGTTTTCTTTGGCGAAAAAAATGTTTATCTATTATCTCTATTTGATGCTGGAAACCTAGTTATGATTACAACAATTGTTTATTCTATATTTGTTTCCCAAAAAGATGATAGTATAAAAGATAAGATAGTAAAGATTATAAAATCTCCTCTTATAATGGCACTAGCCATAGGAATAGTTATAAATATTACCAAGATAACAATTCCAGAAGGAATAAAGATAACTCTTCAACAAATAGCAAGTGTAACTGGAGTGTTGATAATGATAGCTTTAGGAGCTTATTTTACTCCAAAGTTTTCAAGATTAAAATTAAGCTTAATAATTATAGCTGTAAAGGTTATTGGTATTTTGATAGTTGGGACAATTGTTGGAAGAATACTTCCATTAGATGATATGGGAAGAACGATTATCTTACTCGGAGCTCTTTCTCCTGTGGGAAATAATATTTTAACCTATGTTTTTATAACTGATGGTGATATGGATCTAGCTATAAATGTTGTTTCACTTTCAATAATTTTAAGTTTTATAAATGTTTCATTACTTTTAATTTTTAGATAAATTTATATAAAAAATATTAGACTGTACCTTAGGGTACAGTTTTTAATTTTTTGTAAAAAATTTTTTCGAAATTTTAACACATTATAATAAATAATAGCCATTTATAAGGGGAAATATTGAAAAATAAAGTTTTTAATGTTCTGAAATAGTATTAAAACTTTGGAAATTTATTTTTTTAATCAAAAAATAGTTGACAGATATATAAAAATATTATATTATACTTGTATACAAGTATGTTAGTAAAATAGGAGGTTCATCATGAATAATTTTATGAATGAAGATTTTCTGTTAAAGACAGAAGTAAGTAGAGAGTTATATCATAAATATGCTAAAGAAATGCCGATTTTTGACTATCATTGTCATTTAAATCCAAAAGAAATAGCTGAAAATAAAAATTATAAAAATTTAACTGAAATCTGGCTTGCTGGAGATCACTATAAATGGAGAGCAATGAGAAGTAATGGTATTGATGAAAAATACATTACTGGAGATGCTGAAGATTTTGATAAATTTATGGCTTTTGTTGAAACAATAGAATATTGTTTTGGAAATCCATTATATCACTGGTCTCACTTAGAGTTAAAAAGATTTTTTGGAATAGACTTAGTAATTAATAAAAAGAATGCCAAAGAGATTTGGGAAAGAGCTAACGCATTATTAAGAACCCCAGAATTTACTACAAAAGAATTAATAAAAAGATCAAATGTAAAAGCACTGTGTACTACTGATGATCCAATAGATTCATTAGAATATCACTTAGAAATATCAAAGGATGAAAACTTTGGAGTAAAAGTACTTCCAACTTTTAGACCAGATAAAGTTCTTGGAATAGAAAAACCTGGATTTAAAAATTATATCGAAAAACTTTCAGAAGTTTCAAATGTAAATATAGATTCTTTTGAAAAATTAGTTGAAGCCTTAAAAGGAAGAATTAAATTTTTCGTAGAAAGAGGATGTTTAGTAACAGACCACAGTCTTGAAGAGCCATTTTTCCAATTAGCTTCAAAAGAAGAAGTGGAAGAGATATTTAAAAAAGCTTTAGAAGAAAAAGAATTAAGCAAAAAAGAGATGGAAATATATAAAACAGCAATATTCTTAGAACTAGCTAGAGAATATAAAAAATATGATTTAGGAATGCAACTTCATATGGGAGCTCAAAGAAATAACAATACAAGAATGTTTGAAAAACTAGGAGCTGACATAGGAATGGATTCCATAGGTGATAATAATTATGCATATTCACTTTCTAGATTATTAGATGAACTAGAAAAAACTATGGAACTACCAAAAACAATATTATATTGTTTAAATCCTAAAGATAATGAAGTTTTAGGAACTATGATAGGAAACTTCCAATGTGGAGAGATGCCAGGAAAAATGCAATTTGGATCTGGTTGGTGGTTCTTAGATCAAAAAAATGGAATGATAAATCAAATGACTACATTATCTAGTTTAGGTTTATTGAGAAGATTTGTTGGAATGTTAACTGACTCAAGAAGTTTTATCTCTTATACAAGACACGAATACTTTAGAAGAATAATGTGTAACTTAATAGGAACTTGGGTAGAAGAGGGAGAAGTTCCATATGATTTAGAAATCTTGGAACCAATGGTTAAAGAGATTTGTTACCTAAATGCAAAAAATTATTTTGGATTAAAAGATTAAATATAAATAAAATTTTAAGGAGGAAGAATGAAATTATCATTTAGATGGTATGGAGATACAGATCCTGTAACTCTACAATACATAAGACAGATACCTACAATGCATAGTATAGTAACAGCTATATATGATGTGCCAGTTGGTGAAGTATGGGAAATGGAGAAAATCGAGGCTTTAAAAGAGAAAGTTGAAAAAGCTGGATTAAAATTTGAAGTAATTGAAAGTGTTCCTGTTCACGAAGATATAAAATTAGGATTACCTACAAGAGAAAAATATATAGAAAACTACAAAAAAAATATAGAAAACTTAGCAAAAGCTGGAGTAAAAGTTATTTGTTATAACTTTATGCCTGTTTTTGACTGGACAAGATCTCAATTAGATAAAGAATTAGAAGATGGATCAACAGCATTAGTTTACTACAAAGATCAAGTAGATAAATTAGACCCATTAAATGCTGAATTATCTTTACCAGGATGGGATTCAAGCTATACTAAAGAAGAAATGGCAAACTTATTTGCTCAATATAAAGCAATTGGAGAAGAGGGCCTTTGGGAAAACTTAAAATACTTCTTAGAGCAAATCATTCCAGTGGCAGAAATCAATGATATTAAAATGGCTATCCACCCAGACGATCCACCTTGGCCAATATTTGGTTTACCAAGAATCATAACTAAAGAAGAAAATATAGATAGATTCTTAAAATTAGTAGATAGTAAATATAACGGATTAACATTATGTACAGGATCTTTAGGATGTGCAAACTTCAATGATATACCAAAATTAGTAGACAAATACAGTGCTATGGGAAGAATTCATTTTATGCACGTTAGAAATGTAAAACTTTTAAATGATGGTGTAAGTTTTGAAGAATCAGCTCACTACTCTGGTTGTGGATCTTTAGATATCGTTGAGATTATGAAAGTATTACATAAAAATAAATTTGATGGATATTTAAGACCAGATCACGGAAGAATGATATGGGGAGAAACAGGAAAACCAGGATATGGATTATATGACAGAGCTTTAGGAGCAAGTTATATAACTGGAATTTGGGAAACTCTAACAAAATTAGAAAAATAATAATAGTATTTTGGAGGTAAAAATGAAATTTAGTTTAGAAAATTTAAAAGAAATAGAAAATATTAAAGATATAAAAGCTCCAATGTATGATATAAAAGAAGTAAAAGAAAATACAATGAAAGCGCCAAAATGGTTACATTTTGGTGCTGGAAATATATTCAGAGCTTATGTAGGAAAGATGCAACAAAATTTATTAAATAAAGGTCTTGAAAATACAGGAATAATTGTTGCAGAAAGCTTTGATACAGAGATAATAGATAAAGTTTATAAACCTTATGACAATTTAACTTTATCAGTAAGATTATCAAAAGATGGAGAGTTTTCAACTGAGATCATAGGAAGTATAGTTGAATCTTTAAAAGTATCTACTGATATGGAAAAAATAGAAGAAATTGTAAAAGCACCTAGCTTACAAATGATCAGTTTCACTATCACAGAAAAAGGATACAATTTAAAAACTCCAGATAAAAAATACATGGGTGTTATAGAAGAAGATTTCAAAAATAATCCTTCTGAAGCAAAACATGTAATGAGTATAGTAACAAACCTTTTAAATATAAGATTTAAAAATGGTGCTACTCCAGTAGCAATAGTAAGTATGGATAACTGTGCAGGAAATGGAGATAGAATTAAGGCTGCAGTTCAAGATATTGCAAACCACTGGTTAGAAAATGGTTTTGTAACTAAAGAGTTTGTTGAGTATATCTCTGATGAAACAAAAGTAAGTTTCCCAGTATCTATGATAGATAAAATCACTCCTAGACCAGCAGAAGTAGTTAAAGAGCATTTAGAAAAATTAGGTTTAGAAGATATGGATATAGTTATTACAGATAAGAAATCATATACAGGTCCTTTTGTTAACTCAGAAGAAGCTGAATACTTTGTTGTTGAAGATAAATTCCCTAATGGAAGACCAGCATTAGAAAAATCAGAAGCTGGAGTTTATATGACTGATAGAGACACAGTAGAAAAAACAGAGAGAATGAAAGTTACAACTTGTTTAAATCCTCTTCACACAGCTTTAGCAGTATATGGATGTCTTTTAAATGAAAAAAGTATATTTGATGCAGTATCAAATCCATTATTAAATAAACTTATAAAAAATATAGGATATGGAGAGGCATTAAAAGTTGTAGAATCTCCAAAAATCTTAGATCCAAAAGCATTTATAGATGAGGTTATAGATGTAAGATTTGCAAATCCATATATTCCAGATCAACCTGAAAGAATTGCAACAGATACATCTCAAAAGGTAGGAATAAGATATGGAGAAACTCTAAAAGCTTATTTAGCAAGTGATGAGTTAAAAATATCTGATATAAAATATATTCCACTTGTTTATGCAGGATGGTTTAGATATTTATTAGGAATAGATGATAATGGAAATAAAAGAAGTATCAGCCCAGATCCAATGTTAGAAATGTTACAGGAAAAACTAAAAGGAATAGAATTTGGAAAACCAGAAACATATAAATCTCAATTAAAAGAAGTTTTAAGAAATAAAATGATATTTGGTGTAGATTTAGAAGAAATTGGTATGTCTGAATTAGTAGAGAAATACTTTGTAGAAATGTTAGTAGGAAAAGGGGCAGTAAAAAATACTTTGGAAAAATACTTGAAGTAAAATTAGGAGGATAACCATGAAAAAAGTAAAATCATTTTTGAGCTTGATCTTACTACTAATGTGTACTTTAATTTTGACAGCTTGTGGAAAAGGACAGGATAAAAGAATAATAAGAATATCACATAACCAAGCACAAGATCACCCAACAAATATAGGATTATTAGCTTTTGAAGAATTTATAGAAAGTAAACTTGGAGATAAATATGATGTACAAATATTTCCAAATGAATTATTAGGATCACAAGTAAATACAGTTGAGTTAACTCAAACTGGTGCAATAGACTTTGCAGTAGCAAGTAACGCGATATTAGAAAGTTTCGATAATATCTATCAAATATTCAATTTACCATACCTTTTCGATAGTCCTGAACATTATCATGCTGTAATGGATGATAAGGAATTAATCGAACCAATATTCACTTCAACAGAAAAATCTGGATTTGAAGCTGTAACTTGGTTAGATGCAGGAACAAGAAACTTCTATACTGTAAAAAAACCTATTAATACACCAAAAGATTTAAAAGGTTTAAAAATAAGAGTTCAACAAAGTGCTTCTAATATAAGAATGATGGATTTATTTGGTGGAGCAGCTACTCCAATGGGATTTGGAGAAGTTTATACAGCTTTACAACAAGGTGTTATTGATGGTGCTGAAAATAATGAATTAGCATTAACAAGTAACAAACACGGAGAAGTTGCAAAATTCTATTCATATAATATGCACCAAATGGTTCCAGATATTTTAATAGGAAATCTTAAGTTTTTAAATGGTCTTTCTCCAGAAGAAAGAGAAATATTCAATGAAGGATTTATATTAATATCAAAAGTTCAAAGAGAAGCTTGGGGAGAATCTGTAAAAAAAGCAAAAATACATGCTGAAAAAGATATGAATGTTAAATTCATTTATCCAGAAGTATCTGCATTCAAAGAGAAAGTATTGCCTCTTCACCAAGAAGTACTAAATGCAACTCCAAAATTAAAACCTATCTATGATGAAATCCAAAGAATAGGAAAAGAAATGAAGGAGGCTAAATAATGGAAAAATTAAGAGAGGGATTAGATAAATTAATTCTTTTGATTTGTGTAGCTTTATTTATGTTTATGACTGCAGTAGGAACTTATCAAATATCAGCTAGATATATCTTAAAAGATCCAAGTACTATATCAGAAGAGTTAATATCATATTCTTTTGCATGGATGTCTATGTTTGCTGCTTCATATGTTTTTGGAAAAAGAGATCATATGCGTATGGTATTCTTTGTTGAGAAATTTA
>NZ_JARHZE010000069.1 GCF_029258315.1 Fusobacterium sp.
AAGAGGTTGAACTACCTTATTATAATTTCTTTACAGGAGAGAGAGAAAAAGAGGGACATAGAGAAAAATTAGAAGAGAATGGAATAATTATTATAGAGGGAATACACGGATTAAATAATAAGTTAACCGAGTATATACCAAGAGAAAATAAGTATAAAATATATATTAGCTGTTTAACTCAGACTAATATGGATAGACATAATAGAGTTCACACAACAGATGTTAGAAAAATAAGAAGAATAGTAAGAGATAGTCTTTCAAGAGATACATCTGGAGAGGACACATTAAAGATGTGGAACTCTGTAAGAAAAGGGGAAGAAAAATGGATATTCCCATATCAAGAGGAGGCAGATGCAATATTTAACTCAAGTTTATGTTATGAGCTAGGAGTATTAAAGCCATATGCTATAAGAGAGCTTATAAAAATAGATATAGAATCTCCTCAATATGAAGAGTCTAAAAAATTGATAGAGCTTTTAAGTTGTTTTGTTGATATAGAGACAAGTCTAGTACCAACAGATTCGATTTTAAAAGAATTTATTGGAGGAAGTATCTTCTATAACTATTAAAAAATTATAAAAAATTAAGGAGAAAACATTGGAAAACAAAGAGAACGAGATAAAAGAGATACAGGAAGAAGTGAAGAAAAATCATCCACAGAAAAAAAGAAGAAGATTTTTTAAAAATTTTAAAAGGGCTATGAAGTTTTTATTTATAGAACTTTTTAAATCTATATTCAGAGTTATAATTTTAGGATTAGCTATTTTTATAATTGGAAAATTAATAAAAATTGATAATAGAAAACCATCGGTACCAGAAAAAGTTTATTTAGAGGTTGCTCTAAATGATAAGGTAAATGAAAATAGAATAAAAAATCCTTTTGATATAGATAATAAATTGAATTTTTATGGATTTTTAAAAAATTTAAATCAGATAAATAAAGATAAAAGAGTTGAAGGATTAATTTTTAAAGTTGGTTATCTACCATTAAATAATGCTCAAATAGAAGAGCTTAAAACAAAAATTGGAGAACTTAAAGAGAATGGTAAAAAAATCTATATCTATACAGAAAACTTGGATAATAGAAATTATAGATTAGCTTTGGAGGGGGATTCAATAGTTATGCCAGACAATAGTTGGGCTAACTCAGATATAAGTGGTTATTCTGTTAGATACCCTTACTATAAAGAGCTTGGAGATAAACTTTTTATAGGTGCTAATGTAATCCATATTGGTGATTATAAATCAATGGGTGAAAATTATGTAAGAAGTAATATGAGTGAAGATTTTAAAAATAATACCAAAAGAATTTTAGACAGAAGATACAATGATTTTGTAGATGAGGTATCTGAAAAAAGAAATATACCTAAGTTACTTTTAAATAAAAAGATTTTAAATGGTGACTTTGTTATGGCTTCTCCTAGAGATTTAAAAGAAAATAATATTATAGATGAAACATTGTATTATGAGGAATTTTTATCAAAAAATAAAATAGAGGAAAAAATAACAATAGATGAGTATTTTGAAAGAGTGGCAGAGGAAATAGAATATAAACTTGAAAAAAATAATAAAATTGCTATTATCTATGCAGAGGGAACTATTGTTTCTGAAAGTGGATCAAAGGTTGAAAATCAAGTTATACCAAAAGAGATAAAAGAAAAATTAGAAAAAGCTGATAAACTTCCAAATGTTAAAGGGGTAGTTCTTAGAATAAATTCTCCTGGTGGTTCCGCTTTGGCATCAGATATTATTTATGAGGCAGTAAAAAATGTAAAAAAACCAGTCTATGTTTCTATGGGAGGTGTAGCAGCCTCTGGTGGATATTATATAGCTTCAGCAGGAGATAAAATTTATAGTGATAACTCAACTTTAACAGGATCAATAGGTGTTGTAAGTATCATACCAGATGTTTCAAAACTAGCTGATAAAATAGGTGTTAATTTTGAAGAGATTACCAATGGAAAATATGCAAGTATCTATGATATAACAAAACCTTTATCAGAAGAGGAAAGAGAAAAAATTTATAAATCTAGTTTGAATGGATATAGAGAGTTTATAAGAAAAGTTGCCACTGGTAGAAAGATGAGTGAAGAAGAGGTTGAAAAGATAGCTGGTGGAAGAGTTTGGCTTGGAGAAGAGGCTAAAGAGATAGGGCTTGTTGATGAAATTGGTGGTATAGAAAAAACAATTTCAGATTTAGCAAAGGATTTAGAACTTGAAGAGTATGATATAATTGAAAGTCTTGAAAGTAGAAAATTAGAAGAGATTTTCAAAAAATTCTTACCAAGATACATTTTTTCTAGTCTAGAAATTCAAAGTGAATTAAAAAAATTAGTAATAGATAAGAACTTAGATGATGAATTATATAACAAACCTATTGTTTATGCACCTAATTTAGAAAGATTTCTATTGAAATAATTTTTAAAATTATGTATAATAGGTTATATTATAAATGTACTAGGAGGAGTTAAAGTGGTAAGAAAATTAAAAACAGCTAAAAGTGGTGCAAGTCAAATGGATATAATTAAACAAGCTCAGGCTATGCAACAAGAGATGTTAAAAATACAAGAGGAGTTAAAAGGTAAAGAAGTAGAAGCATCTGTTGGTGGAGGAGCAGTAGTTGTTAAAGCTAACGGACAAAAGGAAGTTACAAGCATAACAATATCTGAAGAAGCTATAAAAGATGCAGCTGAAGATAAAGAAATGTTAGAATCATTAGTTTTATCAGCAGTGAAAGAAGCTATGAGACAAGCAGAAGAATTATCTGAAAAAGAAATGTCTAGAGTAACTGGAGGAATGAACATACCAGGACTATTCTAGTTCGTGTAGTTAAATAAATACTCGAAAGCTATTATCTTAAGATAAAGAAAGATAGTAGCTTTTTTTTAAAATCTCAATATAAAAATCAAGTTACTTGAAAAATATAGCTGTGAGTGGTATAATCAAACTAAAGTAAAATAATTGTCAGGAGATAAAATGTATAGATTATATGGATTATTAGTGTATTATATTATTATGCTAATAAAATTAACTTTGAAAGTAGAAATAATTGGAAAAGAGAATATGAAAGAGGATGAACCTTATGTTCTAGCTCTTTGGCATAATAAAGTAGTGGCAACTATATTAGCTTTGGGATTTATAAAAAAGAGAGCAGGACTTGCTAGTCCCTCTGCTGATGGAGAACTTATCTCTGTTCCCCTTGAAAAATTAGGTTATAAAATGATAAGAGGTTCTTCTGGAAGAGATTCTGTAAAAGGATTGGTTCAACTTATAAAAGCAGTGAAAGAGGGATATACAATAGGAACACCACTTGACGGACCAAAAGGGCCAGCTTTTGAGGCTAAACAAGGTATGATCTATGTGGCTCAAAAATCAGGAAAGCCAATGGTTTTTATGGGAGCTGCTTATAGTAAAAAATGGATTTTATCAAAAACTTGGGATAAATGTCAAATACCTAAACCTTTTTCCAAAGTCATATGCGTTATAAGTGAGCCTATGGCAATTTCAAAAGATGTTCCAGTAGAGGAATATAAAGAGATAGTAGAAAAAAAATTAAATGAAATAAATGAAGAAGCTGAAAATTTAATTAAAAAAATATAAGGAGAGATGATGGATAATAAAAGTTTTTATATAACAACACCGATTTATTATGTAAATGGAGATCCACACGTAGGAAGTGCTTACACAACAGTAGCTGCTGATGTAATGGCAAGATACAAAAAAACAAGAGGATATGATGTTTATTTCCTAACAGGAACAGATGAGCACGGACAAAAAGTAGAAGAAACTGCAAAAATGAAAGGAATGACTCCTCAAGAGTGGACAGATTTAATGGCTCCTAGATTTATGGAGATGTGGAAAGCATTAAATGTTAAAAATGATGACTTTATAAGAACTACTCAAGAAAGACATAAAAAAGCTGTTAAAAAAATCTTAAAAACAGTTTATGAAAAAGGGGATATATATAAGGGAGAATATGAGGGAAAATATTGTGTTTCTTGTGAAACATTCGTTCCTGAAAATCAGATAGTTGGAGAGAACTGTTGCCCTGACTGTGGAAAAGAGTTAAGAATGGTAAAAGAGGAATCATATTTCTTTAGAATGTCAAAATACCAAGATGCTCTTTTAAAACATATAGATGAGCACCCAGACTTTATTCTACCTCGTTCAAGAAGAAATGAAGTAATTTCATTTATAAAACAAGGATTACAAGATTTATCAATATCAAGAAATACATTTGAATGGGGAATCCCTATTGAGTTTGCTCCAGGACATATAACTTATGTTTGGTTTGATGCTTTAACAAACTATCTAACAGCTGTTGGATATGAAAGCAACCCAGAAGAGTTTGAAAGAAGATGGACAAATGGAGAGGTTGTACACCTTTTAGGAAAAGATATAGTAAGATTCCACGCAATAATTTGGCCTTGTATGTTACTTTCTGCTGGAGAAAAATTACCTGATAAAGTAGTGGCTCACGGCTGGTGGACTTCAGAAGGTGAAAAAATGTCAAAATCTAAAGGAAATGTTATCGCTCCACTAGATGAGGTAAAAAAATATGGTGTAGATCCATTTAGATATTATCTATTAAGAGAGGTTACTTTTGGAAATGACGGAGATTATTCAACAAAAGGAATTATAAACAGAATAAACTCAGATCTTGCTAACGATTTAGGAAACCTTTTAAATAGAACTTTAGGAATGTATAAAAAATATTTTGGTGAAGAGATTGTAGCAAACGGACAATTTGAAGAGATAGATTTAGATGCTCAAAAATTATATGATGAAACTTTAAATTCAGTTGATGATACAATGTCAAGACTTGAGTTTTCAAGAGCTTTAGAATACATTTGGAAATTTATATCAAGAATGAATAAATATATTGATGAGACAGGACCTTGGTTACTTGCAAAGGATGAAACTAAAAAGGAAAGACTTGCTACAATAATGAATATGTTAGTTTATTCATTAGAAAAAATAGCAGTTTTAGTAGCTCCATATATGCCAGAGTCTGCTCAAAAGATATGGAATCAATTAGGAATTGAAAAAGATATAGAGAAAGCACTTTTATCAGATGTTGAAGGTTGGGATTTATTAGAACCAGGACATAAATTAGGAAATCCAACACCAATATTCCCAAGAATAGAAGTTGAAAAAGAAGTAAAAGAAAAAAATCCTATAAATAAAGATTTAAAAATAGAAAATCCTATAACAATAGATGATTTTTCAAAAGTTGAAATAAAAGTTGTAGAGATATTAGAGGCTGATAAGGTAGCTGATTCTGATAGACTTTTAAAATTTAAAGTAAATGACGGAAAAAATATAAGACAGATAGTTTCTGGAATAGCTAAATATTATCCAGAGTATCAAGAGCTTGTTGGAAAAAAAGTTCTAGGAGTTGTAAACTTAGAGCCAGTAGTTTTAAAAGGAGAGTTATCTCAGGGAATGTTATTAACTACTGAAGAAAAGAAAAGAGTTAAATTAGTAGAAGTTGACTCAATAGTAAAAACAGGTTCAAAAATAAAATAAGAAATATTAAGGGGGGAGTGTAATGCAAAAAGTAACTAAAGCTGTAATTCCAGCAGCAGGATTAGGAACTAGAGTTCTTCCAGCTACAAAGGCTCAACCAAAAGAGATGCTAGTAATTGTTGATAAACCCTCTCTTCAATATATTGTTGAAGAGTTAGTTGAATCAGGAATAGAGGATATAGTAATAATTACAGGAAGAAATAAAAACTCAATAGAAGATCACTTTGACTATTCTTTTGAGTTAGAGGAAACTTTAAAAGATAAGGAAAAAGAGGAACTTTTAGAAAAGGTTAGACATATTTCAGATTTAGCAAATATATTCTATGTAAGACAAAATCACCCACTAGGATTGGGACATGCAATACTTAAAGCAAAACCATTTATAGGTGATGATCCTTTTGTTATAGCTTTGGGAGACGACATAGTATATAATGAAAAAACTGCTACAACACAACTAATAGAAACATATGATAAATATGGAGCTAGTGTACTTGGAGTTCAAGAGGTAGCAAAAGAGGATGTTTCAAAATATGGAATAGTAAAACCAAGTGAAGTTTTAGATAGCAAAACAGTGGAAGTGGAGGATTTCGTAGAAAAACCAAGTATGGAAGAAGCTCCATCTACTATGGCTTGTCTTGGTAGATATTTACTAGACGGGAAAATATTCAAATATTTAGAAGAAACAAAGGCTGGAAAAGGTGGAGAGATACAACTAACAGATGCCATTTTAAAAATGTTAAAAGATGGTAATAAGGTTGTGGCTCATAACTTTGAAGGAAAAAGATATGATATTGGAAATAAGATAGGACTTTTAAAGGCCAATATAGAATTTGGTTTAAGAAATGAAGAAACTAAAGATGATCTTATTAAATATTTAAAAGAAGAATTAAAAATATAATAATCTCTGATATTGTTAAAATTAAAAATATAATATTTATACATAAAATAAATTAGCAAATGAATAAGAGAGGAGAAACATTATGGATGAAAAAACTTTAGCAACTTACAACCTTTGGTTAAATTCACCTTATATAGATGAGGCTGACAGAAAAGAGTTAAAAGACTTGGAAGGAAACGAAAAAGAGATACAAGAAAGATTCTACACAAATATTAGTTTTGGTACAGCTGGAATGAGAGGTATCAGAGGGGTAGGAACTAATAGAATAAATAAATATATGGTAAGAAAAGCTACTCAAGGTTTAGCAAACTATATATTAAAAACAACTGGAGAAGAGGGAGCAAAAAAAGGAGTTGCAATAGCTTATGATTGTAGAATAGGTTCTTATGAATATGCTATAAACTCAGCTCTTGTACTTGCTGGAAATGGAATAAAATCTTATCTATTTGAATCTCTAAGAACAACACCAGAACTTTCATTTGCAGTAAGAGAGTTAAAAACTCAAGCTGGAATAATGGTTACAGCATCTCACAACCCACAAGAATATAATGGATATAAAGTTTATTGGGATATAGGGGGACAAATAGTTGAGCCAGAAGCATCTGGAATAATCAACTCTGTAAATGAGATAGAAGATTTTGCAGAAATAAAAATGGTAAGTGAAGAGGAAGCTAAAAACTTAGGACTTTTAGAAATCGTTGGACAAAAATTAGATGATAGATTTATAGAAGAGGTTAAGAAAGAGGCTATCCACACAGATATTCCTGGTAAAAAAGATTTTAAAATAGTTTACTCTCCATTACACGGTACAGCTGGAAGACCTGTAAAAAGAATATTAAAAGAGATGGGATTTGAAAGTGTATATGTAGTTAAAGAGCAAGAGCAACCAGATGGAATGTTCCCAACTTGTTCATATGCTAACCCAGAAGATACTTCTGTATTTGCTTTATCAACAAAACTTGCTGATGAAGTTGGAGCAAACCTTTGTATAGCTAATGACCCTGATGGAGATAGAACAGGAATAGCTGTTAAAAAAGAAGACGGACAATGGATATATCCAAATGGAAACCAAATAGGAATGATATTTATGGATTATATCCTAAAAATGACAAAACCACTTCCTACAAATGGTGCAGTTGTATCAACAATTGTTTCTACTCCTATCCTTGATGAAATAGGAAAAGCTTATGGAGTAAAAGTTTATAGAACTTTAACAGGATTTAAATATATCGGAGAAAAAATAGAAGAGTTTAAAAATAAAGTTTTAGATGGAACTTATCTATTTGGATTTGAAGAGTCAATAGGATATTTAAAAGGAACTCATGTAAGAGATAAAGATGCTGTTGTAGCCTCTCTTTTACTTGCTGAAATAGGTGCTTACTATGAAAGTCAAGGAAGTTCAATAGCTAAAGAATTGGATAAAATCTATGATACTTATGGTTGGTACGGAGAAGAAACTATACCAGTAACTAAAAAAGGTATGGACGGAGCAAAAGAGATTGCTCAAATAATGGCAAACTTAAGAGAGAAAGAGATAAAAGAGATGTTTGGTAAAAAAGTTCTTACTTTAAAAGATTTCCAAAAACAAGTTGAGATGGATTTTGAAAAATCTTTAAGAAAAACAATAGAACTTCCTAAATCAGATGTGTTACAATTTATCTTAGAAGATGGAACTATGATAACAGTAAGACCATCAGGAACAGAACCAAAAATTAAATATTATATGTATGTAAAAGATACTACTAAAGAAAAAGCTGATGCAAAACTTGCAGATACAAAAGCAAAATTCTTAGCTTTTGTAGATAGCTTATAAAATTAAAAAGGCCAAGGAAAAAATCCTTGGCTTTTTCTATTAATCTTTTATAAAGAAAAATTTATTTTCAGTGGAGTTTTCA
>NZ_JARHZE010000093.1 GCF_029258315.1 Fusobacterium sp.
AATCTCATCAACAGGGAACAAATTTCCTTCCAATGGGATTACCAATAGAGCCTCTGTGTACTGTTGTGCAGATTGTGCACTGCATAGCCCTAGGGGGTGCCATTTACAACGCCACCTGGGCAAAAGGTGCCAAATTGTTCCTCCCAGCAGGCACCTGTGGTGCAGATCACAATCCTCCTGGCACCACCGGACAGGGCACAATCTGTGTGGCCATATGTTGAGGTCCTGACTGACACCTCTGTGGGACTTTTCCCTGATAAAGAAAAAAAGACGCCATCCCATGCTGAAGTTAGAGTTGCCTTATTCACCACTGCTGCCTCCCGTAGGAGTAAGGGCCGTGTCTCAGTCCCCTTGTGGCCGTTCACCCTCTCAGGCCGGCTACCCATCGTGGCCTTGGTGAGCCGTTACCTCACCAACTAGCTAATGGGACGCAAAGCTCTCTTACAGCGCATATAGCTTTCATACAAGAGCCATGCGACTCTCGCATAATATCCGGTATTAGCTATCGTTTCCAATAGTTGTCCCAGACTGTAAGGCAAGTTCTTTACGTGTTACTCACCCGTCCGCCACCTTACTATCACCGAAGTGAATTCAAGTAGACTTGCATGTGTTAAGCATTCTGTCAGCGTTCATCCTGAGCCAGGATCAAACTCTTCATTAAAAATTTATATTTTATTGACTAGGTCAATTTAATTTACACTTACCATTTTTTAAACACCAAATAAGGTTGTTTGCTTGTCATATTCATCTATTCTGTTGTTAATGTCCTTTTTTAGATCCACTCTCGTGGACAAGAGATATCTTATCACTTTTTTCAAAAATAGTCAATATGTTTTTTTTATTTTTTTAATTTTTTTTTGTTTTACATTGGTATTATTAGATTTTTTTTACAAACTTTTTTTATTATATTTTGTATTTTTGATAATATACAATATATTGTTTTCTATTTTTTATTTTACTACTATATAATGTAATAAAATTTATAAAATAAAAAAAGCTAAGTAATATTTAAATAAATATTTTACTTAGCTCTGTTTTTTATACAATATCTTCATCATAATATTTATGCAAAAAAAGACTATAATACTATTAAAATTACATGCTCTTATTATTTATCTTCAAAAAATATCATAATAAAAGTCATTGTCTAAATACTACTCAAAAGAAAACTATCATTTTTAAATTATTATTGTTTATAATCATATTTTTATTTAATTATTTCTTTCTAATATTTGTCCAATATATTTTTTTATAGTATTTAAATAAATAATTTTAGAACTTTCTTTCATCAAAAGTAAAAACTTTTCATCTGTTCCTGTATCATTAGAACAAAGTTTTATAGCTTCTTCTTCTACTTTTAATTTTTCATAGTCATCTAATTTTTCAAATTCCATTATTATATCCATTGGAATATCCAAATCTTCTTTTAATTCTTTTATATCATTTACTGTTATTGTTTTCTTTATTCCTTTTCTTGCTTGCTTTATTTTTTTCTTACTAATTATAGTTTTTTCCTTTACTTCATTACTAAATAATGTCAAGTTTTGTTTTTCTGTGAACTCTCCTCTATCTATATTTTTCAAAACTCCATTTATATATTGTACTAATGTTGTTTTTATATTTTTGGTAAGATTTTTATAAAGTATCTTTAATACTTCACCTGCTAATTCTTCTCCATCTTCGTTAAATATTTTCTTTATTTTATTATCTGTTCTCTTATCCCAAGCTCTAACAACATATATATTTCTTTTAGCTTTTTGAATAAGCTCTACTAAACTCATAGGTAAATCTTTATATGGATCGGATTTTGTTTTTTGAGAAATTTTCTTCTTAGAAGTAGAAACTTCTTTTTTAACCGGTTCTTTTATCTCTATTATTTCAGCTTCTTCTATATCATCTAACTCTTTATTTTCTTTAGATTTATTATCTACTTTTATATTTTTATTTTTGTTCATAAGACTTTTTTGCTTATTTCCTTCTATAAAAGTTGAAATGTGACATTCTCCATCTTTTTCTAGATTGAATGTATAATTAACATAAAATGTATCTTCTTTTTTCTCTTCCTCATAAGAATATTCCAACACATATCCTAATTCCACTAAAACATCAAAAGCTTTTATAACCCTTTTTAAAACTTGTTTTGCTCTATTTAAAATATATATTTTAGTTTCTCCTGTTTTTGTTTTTCTTTCTGTTTCTTGTTCCATTCTAAGTGGAATTATGGCAGCAAGTGTTCTTAAATTTATTCTTCCATCTGTTTCATCATATCTTATTTTACTGATATATTTGTAAATTCTTCCAGCTATAGGATCTTTTGTTATAATCTCCATTAAAGCTCTTGAATTATATTTTATATATCTTTTATCTTTTATTTTTTGCCTTATATTTTTATTAAGTAAAACTCTATAAAAAACTTTTTTTCCTTTTTTTAATTTTTGATAAGTTAATAATTTAAACTCTTCATCTTCAAACTTATATTTTCCAAATTTTGTATGATTTGAAACAACAAATTGATATTCAGTACTTTTTAAATTTTTAAGAGCCTGCTCTACTTTAGTATAGTATACCCTATTCATTTTATTTCCTAAAAAATTAACTATAAAGTCTGATATTTCAAATTCTATATATTCCCCTTCTTCAGTTGGAGAATCTTTTTTCCCTTCATACATGCAAATAAGATAATTATATATTTTTTCTTCAAACATAGAGGGCTGATAAACCATATCAGTATTGTCTTTAGCTACTAAAGTACAATACATTGTTACACCCAGATCTTCAAAAGAATATTGAAAGTTTATTCTTTTATTTTGCTTTTGAGGAGTAAAAAAAGGAAAAACTATCATTTCAACAGGTATATTAATTATATTTCCTTGTAAATTTAAAAAGTTTCCTGCTCCTTGAATAACAACTTCTTTAACCTCTATATCTGGAAGATTTTTTATTTTCATATCCATTTTCTTTATATCTTCAATTAAAGATCCAGATGAGGTAATATTATAACTTTCTACAATCTCTTCAAATTCTTTGTTTTTTTCATCCATAAATTCCTCTCCAATCAAGAATTTCAATATGTATATACTCAGTAATATTTACCTAGGAATCATATTATAAAACTAAAATTAGTTTATTACAAGTTTTTTTTTATTTTTTTTATAAAAATATGTCTATAAACAGTAATATTTAACAAATTATTTTTGATAACCACAATAAAATAAATAACTATCCTTTAAAAAAGGTTTGATTTTTTTATTTTAAAACCTCTATAAAACCCTTTTAATTCAAAGATTCTATATTTTTATTTTTTGTATATAATCAATAATAATTAAAAAATTAAACTATCTCAGTAATTTCAACTAAAATTTCTTTCTTATAATTTATTTAATCAATAAAATCAAGGAATAATGAATTTGTATATAATCATTAATATTTTTATATAAAGTTAAGTTATTCAAAATCAATAAGTTTAAATTACTATATTTTTTTTCCTATTTAAAATTCAGCTTTAAAAAAATGTATATAATCATTAATATTTTTATATTATTATAACATATTGAAAATACTATCTTTTTTATTTTTTTAATTTTTTATTACTTGAAAATACTATGAAAAAAAAGTGTATATTATCATTAATAAAATAAAAAAATTAGTTATTTATTTCCAATAGTTTTTTTTAATATTTTTTTCTATTTGATCTGTACATTATACATAATACATATAAACAAAAAACAACTATAAAAAATTGTTGTTTTTTATAAAAAAAGAAATAAATAATTTTTAAAAAAATAATAAATATACTTGACAAATTTGCTTTTTTCTTTTAAAATAATATACTGTAATATAGAAACTTTTAGGAGGTGAATTTTTAGAAATGGCAAAATTCCATACATACCAACCAAATAATAGAAAATACAAAAAAGACCACGGATTTAGAGCTAGAATGAAAACTAAAGGTGGAAGACAAGTATTAAAAAGAAGAAGAGCTAGAGGAAGAAAAAAATTATCAGCATAGAACCCGGTGTAGCAAATCACCGGGTTTTTTGAAATAATGGAGACTATTTATGGAAAATTTAAAAAAGAATGCTGAATTTCAAAAAATTTATAATTTTGGAAAAAAAAGTTATGGATACTATTCTCTTATATTTTTTCTAAAAAATAATTTAGAATATAATAGATGTGGATTTGTAGCAAGTAAAAAAATAGGAAATGCTGTTTGTAGAAATAGAATAAAAAGACTATTTAGAGAATATTATAGAGAAACAGAAGAAAAGATAAAAGTGGGATATGATTTTATTTTTGTTGGAAAGAAAAATGCTGGAGAAAAATTTAAAGAATTAAAGTTCCAGGAGATGAAAAAAGATATTGACAAAATTTTTAGAAAATCAAATCTGTTTAAAGATTAAGTTAATTTTGAAAAAAATAGTTTTACTTATAATTAGGGGATATCAAAAGTTTATATCTCCTTTCTTAGGTAAAAATTGTATATTTATTCCTAGTTGTTCTGCTTATACCTATGAAGCTATTGAAAAATATGGTATAATAAGAGGGGGATTTTTAGGGATAAAAAGAATATTAAGATGTCATCCTTTTAATCAAGGAGGATATGACCCAGTGCCTCAATTAAAAAATCACAAGGAGAGAAATAAATAAATGAATTTTTTATATGGTATATTTGAAAAGATTTTAGTAACATTTTATGGAATGACAGGAAGCTATGGAATAGCAATAATTTTATTAACTATTTTTATTAAGATTGTTTTATTACCTCTTACGTTGAAACAAGATAAATCAATGAAAGAGATGAAGAAGTTACAACCAAAAATAGAAGAGATTAAAAAGATGTATAGTGGAGATCCACAAACAATGAATCAAAAAACAATGGAACTTTATAAAGAACATAAAGTTAATCCAGCAGGTGGATGTTTACCAATATTAATACAATTACCAATATTATGGGCACTATTTGGTGTTTTAAGAAAAGAGGGAGTTATTCCAGATGAATCTTTTTTATGGTTCACATTAGCAGCTCCAGATAAATTTTATATATTACCAGTATTAAATGGTGTTGTTTCTTTTGTTCAACAAAAAATAATGGGTACATCTGATAATCCTCAAATGAAGAATATGATGT
Source organism: Fusobacterium sp. (assembly GCF_029258315.1). Taxonomy (GTDB): domain Bacteria; phylum Fusobacteriota; class Fusobacteriia; order Fusobacteriales; family Fusobacteriaceae; genus Fusobacterium_B. The sequence continues at coordinate 5,129 of NZ_JARHZE010000093.1, forward strand.
ATATGTTCCCTATAATGATGGTATTTATATCTTATAAATTACCTGGAGGTTTACAATTATATTGGTTAGTATCAAGTTTAACAGCTGTAATACAACAATATTTCATTATGAAAAGAGGAGAGTAGTTTTTTATGGCAGAAAATATTGAAGTAAAAGCTATGAGTTGTGAGGAAGCAAAACAAAGAGCTATTAGAGTTTTAAACATAAAAGAAGAACAAATAATAAACGTTACAGAAAAAGTAAAAAGTAAGTCTTTTTTTGGGTTATTTTCTAAGGAAGGAACTTATGAAATAGAATATACTTTAGAAATAGTTGAAAAAAAAGAAGAAAAAGCAAAAGAAGAAGTTATTGAAGAAATAAAAATAACAGAAACAGCGGTTGAAATAGAACCAATTGATGAAAGACATACTGCTAGAGATTTAAGAAAAGAAAGAAACGAAAGAAAAACTAAACAGGTAAAACCAGCTAAGGCTGAAGAGAAAAAAGAAAAAGTTAATCAGGAAATAGGAATAATAAGTAGAGAAGTAGAAAAAAGAATAGAAAATATTGAAGTAGATCAAACAAAAGTTGAAAAAATATTAGAAATAGCTAAAGGTTTAATTGAAAATATGGGATTAAACTTAGAGGTTGAATTTAGCGGAACTATTGGAAAAAATTATGTGATAAATATTTCTGGTGAAGATAAAGGGATAATCATTGGTAAAAAAGGAAAAACTTTAAATAGTTTTGAATATCTATTAAATTCTTTAATAAAAGATGTAAGAATAGATGTTGATGTTGAAGGATTTAAAGAAAAAAGAAATGATACTTTAATAGAATTGGCTAATAAAATGGCAATAAAAGCTATTAAAACTAAAAAAGTAATAAGACTTAATCCAATGCCACCTAGAGAAAGAAAAATAATTCACGAAATCATAAATCAATATCCAGAGCTAGATACTTATAGTGAGGGTAAAGATCCAAAAAGATATATAATAATAAAAAGAAAAAGATAAGAGGTGAGGTACAATGTTTGATACCATCGCTGCTATATCTACTCCTCGTGGAGAAGGTGGAATAGGTATAGTTAGATTATCAGGAGATGAATCTTTAAATATTTTAGAAAAGATATTTAAACCAAAATCAAATAAGAAGATAAAAGATATTAAATCATATACAATAAATTATGGACATATCTTTGATGGAGAAAATTTAGTAGATGAAGTTTTAGTATCAGTTATGAAGGCACCAAATACTTATACAAGAGAAGATATTGTTGAAATAAACTGTCATGGGGGATATCTTATAACAGAAAGAGTATTGGAACTTGTTTTAAAGAATGGGGCTAAAATAGCTGAAACTGGTGAGTTTACAAGAAGAGCTTTTTTAAATGGAAGGTTAGATTTAACACAGGCAGAAGCAGTGATAGATCTTATTCATGGCAAAACAGAAAAGAGTATATCTCTATCATTAAATAATTTAAGAGGAGATTTAAAAGAACAAATACATTATTTGAAAAAAATTCTTTTAGATGTAGCTGCTCATGTAAATGTAGTTTTAGATTATCCAGAAGAAGGGGTAGATGAACCTATTCCTGATCATTTAATAGGAGAACTTCATAATGTAAAAGATACTATAACAAGACTTGTAGAATCTTATGACAAAGGTAAAATGATAAAAGAAGGAATTAAGACTGCTATTGTAGGGAAACCAAATGTAGGAAAATCAAGTCTTCTTAATTCAATTCTTAGAGAAGAAAGAGCAATAGTTACAAGTATAGCAGGAACAACAAGAGATACCATAGAAGAAATAATAAATATTAAAGGAATTCCTTTAATAATGGTAGATACTGCTGGGATAAGAGAAACTTGTGACGAAGTTGAAAATATAGGAGTTCAAAAATCTAAAAAAGTATTAAAAGAAGCTGATTTAGTATTATTTGTAATGGACTCATCAAGGGAATTATCAGATGAAGATAAAGAAATATATGATAATATACAAGGTGAGAAAGTAATTGGTATTCTTAATAAAATTGATATGGAAAAGAAATTGGATGTATCAAATTTATCAAAAGTAAAGAAGTGGATAGAAATATCAGCTTTAGAAAATATTGGAATTGATAACTTAGAAAATGAAATATATAAATTCATTATTTCTGAAAATATAGAAGATAGTTCAGAAAAGCTTATAATCACAAATATAAGACATAAATCAGCTTTAGAAAAAACTAAAAAAGCTATTGAGAATATATTTGAAACAATAGATATGGGCTATCCAATGGATTTAATAGCAGTAGATCTTAATGATGCATTAGATTCTTTATCAGAGGTGACTGGAGAGATATCTAGTGAGGATTTATTAGATCATATCTTTAGTAATTTCTGTGTTGGAAAATAAAAGTTAAGGTTAACTTATGTTAACCTTATTTTTTATCTTAAGGAGTGTGTTAAAATACTTAATTATTAATGTATATATACATTAATAAAATGAAGAGGAGAGTTTTTAAATGGAAAATTTATATGATGTTATAGTTGTAGGTGGAGGGCACGGAGGAGTAGAAGCTGCTCTTGCATCAGCTAGATTAGGAAGAAAAACCTTACTTATAACTTTATCACTTGATACAATTTCAATGATGTCTTGTAATCCTTCCATAGGTGGTCCAGGAAAAAGTAATCTTGTTGCTGAGATGGATATACTTGGTGGAGAAATGGGAAGACATATAGATAAATATAATCTTCAATTAAAAGATTTAAATACAAGTAAAGGTCCTGCTGCTAGAATCACAAGAGGACAAGCAGATAAATATTTTTATAGAGTAAAGATGAAGGATCTTATAGAGTCAACAGATAACCTAGACTCATTACAAGAGAGCGTTGACGAACTTATAGTGGAAAATAAAAAGATAAAAGGAGTAGTAACTTCTCTAGGTCTTAAATATTATGCAAATGCAGTGGTACTTGCAACTGGAACCTTTTTAAAAGGAAGAATAGTAATAGGTGATATTGAATATGTAGGTGGAAGACAAGGAGAAAAAGCTGCTGAAAAATTATCTGATAGTATTATAAAAAATGGTATTCATATGGAGAGATATCAAACTGCAACTCCTCCAAGAGTGGATAAGAAAACAGTTGATTTTTCAAAAACAGAGGAACTTTTTGGCGAGAAACATCCAAGATATTTTTCAATTTTTACTAAAAAAGAGGAGAATAATGTAGTTCCAACTTGGCTAACTCATACAACAGAAAAAACGATAGAAACAATACAAGAACTTTTAAAATATTCACCAATTGTTTCTGGAATAATAGAAACACATGGACCAAGACATTGCCCATCAATAGATAGAAAAGTTTTAAATTTCCCTGAGAAAAAAAATCATCAGATTTTCTTAGAGCTTGAATCAAGTGAATCAAATGAACTATATATAAATGGATTGACAACAGCAATGCCTCCATTTGCTCAGGACGCTATTTTAAAAACAATAGCGGGGCTAGAAAATGCTAAAATAATGAGATATGGTTATGCAGTAGAGTATGACTATATACCAGCATATCAAATGTATCCAAGTCTAGAAAATAAGATAGTGGAAGGCTTATTTACAGCTGGGCAAATAAATGGTACATCAGGTTATGAAGAGGCAGCAGCTCAAGGGTTTATAGCAGGGGTAAATGCTGCTAGAAAAACAATGGGAAAAGATCCAGTAATAATAGATAGAAGTGAAGGATATATAGGTGTATTAATAGATGATATAATTCATAAGAAAACTCCAGAACCATATAGAGCTTTACCTTCAAGATCAGAATACAGACTTACTTTAAGATTTGATAATGGATTTATGAGACTTCTTGATAAGGCCATAGAGATAGGAATATTATCTGATGAGAAGATAGAGATGTTAAAGAAAGCCAAGGAAGATGTATTGAGAGAGGTTGAGTATCTAAAAGAGTTAAAAGTATCTATGAGACAAGCTAATGAGATATTGGAAAAATATGGTTCAGATAAAAAACTTACTAAGGGAACAACAGCTAATGAATTATTGAAATTTAAAGAGTTAACTTATGACAATTTAGCTTTAGAATTAGGAATTAATATAGAAGAATATCCTGAGTTTGTAAGAAGTCAAATAGAGACAATGACAAAGTATGATATTTTTATAAAAAGAGAAAAAGATCAAATTGAAAAGTTTAAAAGACTAGAGGGAATAATGATTCCTAAAGATTTTGATTTTATGAGTGTAAATGGTATTTCAAACATAGCTCGTGCTGGTCTTTGTGATGTAAAACCTCTATCAATAGGTGAAGCGAGTAGAATAAGTGGAGTGACAGGAAATGATATTGCTCTTCTTTTAGGTCATATAACGAAGAGATAAAAATTGTATATAAACAAAAATAAAAAATAATTAAATGAATTGACTGTAGAAAATTTTATATTTTCGCAGTCTTTTTATATTGAAAAATAATTGAATTTATTTTATAATATTATGTTTTAAACTTATAAAATAAAGATAGGAGATAAAAAATGAGTATAAAAGAATCTTTCAGTCATATTTTATCTGAAATTGATAAGGATAAAAAATATATAAATGAAGAAGTCTTTGAAAACACCCCAAGAAGAATGGAGGAGTTTTATTTAGATTTTTTCTCAGGAATCAATATAAATCCAATGGATTATTTTAAAAATACTTTTGAATGTGACAACAACAATGTTGTTATTGAAAAAAATATTAATTTTTACTCTATGTGTGAACATCATTTTCTTCCATTTTTTGGAAAAATTTCTATTGCATATATTCCAAATAAAAAGATTATAGGTTTTGGAGATATTGTTAAAACAATAGAAGCATTTTCAAAAAGACCACAATTACAAGAAAGATTAACAGAGGATATAGCAAGAGCAATAGTTGAAGGGCTTAATCCTTTAGGGGTTTTTGTTGTGATAGAGGCTGAGCATCTATGTATGACAATGAGAGGTGTAAGAAAGCCAGGAACTAAAATAATAACAAGTAGCTCAAAGGGAATATTTGAAAAGAGTCAAGAAAAAAGAGCAGAAGTAATGGCACTTTTAAAATTGAATGATTAATGTCTATAAACAATAATAAAATAAAAATTATGTATTTTGTAGGAGAATTATATGGATAAAATAATAATAGAGAACTTAGAATTTATTGGTACTCACGGTGTTTTTCAAGAGGAAAAATTTTTAGGTCAAAAATTTTTAGTTTCGGTAGAGATGATGACTTCTACAAGAGAGGCAGGAAAAACAGGTAATCTAGAGAAGTCAACTCATTATGGAATGGTAGCAGATGACATAGAAAAAATATTTCTTAGTCAATCTTTTGATTTGATAGAAACTTGTGCAGAAGAGATAGCACATATGATATTACTAAACTATCCATTAGTAAAGGAAGTAAAAGTAAAAATAAAAAAACCTTGGGCACCTATAAGAAAACATTTTGATTTTGTAGCAGTTGAGATAACAAGAAAATGGCATAAGGCCTATATATCTTTGGGATCTAATATGGGAAATAAAAAAGAAAATCTTTTAAAAGCAATAGAAAATATTAAAAATCTTAAGGATACTTTTGTGATAAAAGAAAGTACAATTTTAGAAACAGAGCCTTATGGCTATAAAGATCAGGATATGTTTTTAAATGGTTGTATAGAAATAAAAACTCTTTTTACACCTCAAGAACTTTTAAAAGAACTTTTAGAAATAGAAATTTTAATGGGAAGAAAAAGAATTATTAAATGGGGACCTAGAATAATTGATTTAGATATAATTCTTTTTGATGATGAAGTTATAAATGAAGAAAATTTAGTAGTTCCGCATCCATATATGTGTGATAGAATTTTTGTATTAGAACCTTTATTTGAAATAGCTCCTTATATAATTCATCCAGTGAAAAGATTATCTATTATGGAGTTAAAGAATCTATTAGAAAATAAATAACTATAATAAAATATTTAATATAGATTGTGTCTATAAACAATAATAAGTTAGGAAATTAAAATTTTATAAAAAGAAAATATAAAAAATTCTGATGTATATAAACAAAAATAATAAAAAGCTTTCATTTATAAGTGTTTTTATTTTAAATTTTGAAAGGAGAAATTTAAAATTATGATATTAAAGGTAAGAGATAAAAGTATAGAAATAGGTAAAAAAACATTAATAATGGGAATATTAAATATTACTCCTGATTCTTTTTCAGATGGTGGAGATTATTTAGATGTGGAAAAAGCTATACAGCACGCTAAAGATATGGTGAGAGATGGGGCTGATATTATTGATGTTGGAGGGATGTCAACTCGTCCAGGTCATGAAGAGGTATCAGTTGAAGAAGAAATAAATCGTGTTATACCAGTTATAAGAAGATTAACTAAAGAGGTTGATGCTTTGATTTCAATAGACACTTATAGATGGGAAGTAGCTGAAAAAGCATTGGAGTTGGGAGTTCACATAGTAAATGATGTTTGGGGATTACAATATGATGAGGGTCAAATGGCAAAGTTAATTTCTAAATATGATTGCTTAGTTGTTGTGATGCATAATCAAGATGATAAAGAGTATGAAAAAGATATTATTTTATCAATGAGAGAATTTTTTAATAAAAGTTTTAGTCTTATAGACAATAATAAAATTTCTCGTGAAAGAGTTTTTATAGATCCAGGAATTGGTTTTGGAAAAGGTTTTGATGAGAATATAGAGGTTTTAAAAAGATTAGATGAATTAAAAGATATAGCACCTATTTTATTAGGAACTTCAAGAAAAAGATTTATAGGAACATTATTAAATGGAGTACCTCCAAAAGAAAGATGTGAGGGTACAATTGCAACAAGTATTTTAGGAATAGAAAAAGGTGTAGAAATAGTTAGAGTTCACGATGTATTGGAAAATAAAAAAGCTCTATTAGTGGCAGATAAGTTAGTGAGAGATAAAAAATAATGTCTATAAACAAAAATAAAACTAGTTATGTTCTCATAACTAGTTTTTAAATTTGGGAAAAAAAAACTCTCTAAATTTTTTAGAGAGTTTAGAAACTTTTAAATGGCTGGGATGGCTGGATTCGAACCAACGCATAACGGAGTCAAAGTCCGTTGCCTTACCGCTTGGCGACATCCCAACAACGCATATAATTTTAACACATTTATTTATATTTGTCAATTTTTTTTTTAGGAAAAAAATAAAAAAATTTAAAAAAATAAAAAAGTCCTTGGTTACCAAGGACTAAATAGTTTTTAATTATTCTTCTATTGGAGCTGGTTCTACTTGAGTTTCACCTTCAGCTTTTAAAATTTCATTATATTTAGAAATAACAGTATTAGTTATCTCCTTTCTTAAATCTAATGTAATTGGGTGAGCTATATCTTTATATTCACCATCAGGCATTTTTCTTGAAGGCATAGCTACAAACATTCCTTTTTGTCCATCAATTATTTTTAAACCATGAATAACAAAGCATCCCTCAAGAGTAATATCTGCATAAGCTTTCAATTTAGTTTCCTCTTCACTTTTAACTGTTCTAAGTCTCACATCTGTAATTTTCATCTCAATAGCACCATCCTTTTGTAATATTGTTTTAGTTTATATGAAATTGCATTTTATAATTCTGCAATCTTTAAACATTTGTTTCAATATTTCTAAGTAGCTCTCAGTAGATTTTTTATCAGAAAGTATAAAATAACAACTACCACTTCCTGACATAAAAAATTTAATATTTAAATCTTCTATTTTTTTTCTAAAAGATTGAATATTCTCATCACTTATTAAAAGACTTTGTTCCAACATATTTTCTATATTATTAGAAACTTTAGAAAGATCATTTTCCTCTAAACCAGATATTATTTTTTCAATATCAGCAAATTTTTTATTTTCTAGTTTGCTATACATATCGTAAGCCTCTTTAGTAGAAACTCCAAACTCTGGTTTAATAAGGATAACATCACAATCTAAATTATTTTTTATATCCTGTAATTTTTCTCCAATTCCTTTAACTCTACAAGGAGTATTTTTTAAAAAGAATGGAATATCTGCACCAATGGATTTTCCAACTTTAATCAACTCCTCTTCATTTAAAATAAAGTTATGAAATTTATTAAGTTCTTTTAAGAAAAAACCACCATTTGAACTTCCACCACCAAGTCCAGCTTCGTGGGGAATATTTTTTTCAAGATATATATCTATACTTTCAGGTTCTATCTTTGTTGCTTCATAAAATTTTTTATAAATTTTATATAAAATATTTCTTTCATCTGTGGGAATACTTTCAATATTTGAAGTAATTTTTAAATTCCCCTTATGTTTATTAAAAGAAATATCCATCTTATCTGCTAAAGAGATAGGAACCATTATCATATCTAATGAATGATATCCATTTGGAAGTTTTTCTAAAATATTAAGCCCAAGATTTATTTTTGCATTACTTATTATAGTCATTAACCTAAAATCTCCTCTTCACCAGAAAGATCAATATTAAGTCCAGAACTTTCTAATACTTTTACAAGATCATTACTTTTATCCTTTGTTACATTTCCATTAGGAACTTCTAATATTTCAAATTTAAAATATCTATCATAATATTCTATCTCTAAAATATTTCCAACTTTCACTTCTGTACTAGCTTTAGCTATTTTTCCATTTAATTTAGCTTTTCCACCATCTACTACAATTTTAGCAATTGGACGTCTTTTAATAATTCTACTTACTTTTAAAAATTTATCTAATCTCATTATTTACACTCCTATATTTTAGTTATACCTTATTTTTTATATAAGTCAATAGTTTTTTATTATTATTTTTCATTTTTTTTAGCTTCATTCCAAAGGGTATCCATCTCTTCTAGGGAAGAGTTAGAAATATCACAATTATTTTCAACATATCTAAATCTTCTTTCAAATTTTTCATTTGTTTTTCTTAAAGCCTCAGAAGAGCTTATTCCTAAATGACGAGCATAATTTGTTATAGCAAACAAAAGATCTCCAATCTCTTCCTCAATATGTTCTTTATTATTTTCAGAAACAGCTTCTTTTACTTCTGAAAACTCTTCATTTACTTTGTCTAAGACATCATCTATATTATCCCAGTCAAAACCACAAGTAGCCGCTTTTTTTTGAAGCTTTTCAGCTTTTAAAAGACTAGGGAAAGAGCTAGGGATTCCATCAAGAATAGATTTTCTATTTTTATGCTCTTTTTCTAAAAGTTTAATCTCTTCCCATTTTTTTTGGACATCAGTCACAGATTCAATTTTTTCATCAGAAAATATATGAGGATGTCTTCTTATAAGTTTTTCATTTATCTTTCTTGAAATATCTTCAATAGTAAATTCCCCTTTTTCTTCGGCAATTTTTCCTTGGAAAAGGATGTGTAAAAGAACATCACCTAATTCTCCACAAAGTTCATCACCACCTTCTTCCCAAACATCTAATGCCTCATAAACTTCTTCTAAAAAAGGAGTTTTTAAACTTTCTCTAGTTTGTTTTCTATCCCAAGGACAACCATTTTCACCACGTAAAATATTTAGTGTTTCTACTAATTTATAAAATTCCTTCAATTTCTACCTCCTCATACTCTTTAAAAAAGTTTTTAATATTTTTTTCATAAAGAATAGAATTTTTAGTTTTCAATTTACATTTTCCACTTGTTATTAAATTTAATATTTTTTCAAAATTAACTTTTTCAGGAATAAAACTAATTTCATAA
>NZ_JARHZE010000002.1 GCF_029258315.1 Fusobacterium sp.
AAGAGATAAAAAAAGCTGATACTTTAATAATAGTAGGAACAAGTCTTACTGTTTATCCAGCTGCTTACTATATAAATTATTTTAAAGGAGAAAACTTAGTAATAATAAATGAAACAGAAACTTCTCAAGACGGAATGGCAAATTTAGTAATAAGAACAGGATTTGCAAAAACGATGGAAGAAGTTTTAAAAATTTTAAATAAAAAATAATATTATAAAAAATAAAAATATGATACAATTTATAAAAAATAAAAAGGAGATAAAAAATATGAAGTTTCTAGGAGTTATACCAGCTCGTTATGGTTCAAGTAGATTAGAGGGAAAACCACTTAAAGATATTTGCGGGCATACAATGATAGAATGGGTTTATAAGAGAGTAAAAAAATCAAATTTAGATGATGTTGTTGTGGCTACTGATGATCAAAGAATATATGATGAGGTTATAAGATTTGGTGGAAAAGTTGTTATGACTAGAGAGGATCATCCAAATGGTACAAGTAGAATTGCAGAAGTTTGTGAAAAAATAAAGGACTATGATGTAATTATAAATGTTCAAGGAGATGAGCCATTAATAGAGGTTGATATGATAAATTCTCTTATAGATGCTTTCAAAAAAGAGCCTGATTTAAAAATGGGAACTTTAAAATATAAATTAGATTCAATAGAGGATATAGAAAATCCAAATAGTGTAAAAGTTATAACAGATAAAAATGATTATGCTATTTATTTCTCAAGATCAGTGATACCATATCCAAGAAAAGAGAATAAAGATATTTATTATAAACATGTTGGAATCTATGGATATAAAAGAGAGTTTGTAATAGAATATTCTAAGTGGGAACAAACACCATTGGAAGTTTCAGAATCTTTGGAACAGTTAAGAGTTTTAGAAAATGGATATAAGATAAAAGTTTTAGAAACTCCTCATAAAATAATAGGTGTTGATACAGCTCAAGAATTAGAGAGAGTTAGAGAATTTATAAAAGAAAATAAAGTTATTTTATAGAGGAGAAAGAATGTTAAAAAAATACTTATTAGGAATTTTATTAAGTTTAACAATTTTTATATTAAATGGTTGTAGTAATTCTCAACCGACAACTAATACAAATTTTTATCAAGGAGAATATCAAAAAGGAAGAATATCATATTTTTCAAGATATGGGTATAATGCACCAGAAACTAGAATAAAAAATAATACACCTTATTTAGATGATACAAGCCATATAAGAAGTGGAAAATTTGTAGGAAGAGGGGAAAATGATTTTTTAAGATTTTATAAGGATCTAAATGTTCAAGGGTATGGAAGTATATCTGATTACTGGAGATGGACTTATACAATAGATTCTTCAGCATATTCAAAGTCTATAAATAAAACTTTAAAAAGTTCAGGATCTTCTTATATCTACACATTAGAGAATAGAAGATGGATAAAAAAATCTATACCAAATAATCCTATTGGAAAACTAAGAGATATAGTAATTTTAGAGAGAGGAAATTCTGGAGTAGTAACTTATCTTCTTATAAAAGGAAGTAATGGAGAATATTTGGTAAAAGGCGAATATACAATAAGAAAAGTTTTAGGACTTTCAAAGTATAATACAGGAATAGACACAGATATAAAATTTGCAAAATATGGAGAAAATTATAAGATAAAAAAAGTTAATGCTAGTTTATTACCATCAGGATTCTTTGCAATAGAAAGAAGAGGAGATCACTTCACATTTTATGGTGGAGGATTTGGACATGGGGCTGGTATGAGCCAATTTGGTGCTTGTGATTTAACAAAAAATTATGGAAAAGATTATGAGGATGTTTTAGGATTTTATTATAAAAATGTAAAATTAAAAAATATGTATTCTCTGCCAAATGCTAGTAAATTTATAAGAGTTGGTTTGACTACTAATAATATGCTAAGCACTAATCATCAAAATGTGGGAATTAATATTTTAGCTAAATCAGAATTAAAAAATAGTTGGTTTAATATAAAATTAGATAAAAATGATAAGGTAAAAATATTACCTCATTCTGGAAAATTAGAAATTTATGTGAATGGAACTAAGAGGGCAACAACTCAAGAAAAAGTTACTTTAAGAAGTGCAAATAATAAATTTATGATAACTACAATCAGAAGAGGGCATACTTCTACTCCAACTTATAGAGGAAGTTTGGAAGTAAGAGTTTCTCCACAAAATCCAAGTTGTGTAAATTTAATAAATGAGGTATTTATAGAAGATTATTTATTACAGGTTGTTCCTAGTGAGATGCCAAGAAGTTTTGGAATAGAGGCTCTAAAAGTTCAAGCAGTAGCAGCTAGAACCTATGCTTTAAATGATTATCTAAAGAAAAAATATAGAAATCAAGGTTACCATGTTTTAGACAGTACACTTTCTCAAGTATATAACAATACAAATGAAAATCCAGAAACGAGAGAGGCTGTAAAGAAAACTTATGGACAGGTAATGTTATATAATGATCAACCAATAGATGCTATTTATTATTCAACAAGTAGTGGAATGGGAGCTTCAGCGAATACAGTATGGTAAAATAAAAAGCTATTCAAATTAATGATTTTAAATCAAAAATTTGTCTAGCTTTTTTTCTTTTACTAAATTAAAAAGTTTTTTCAAAAGCGATTCTAGGAGTACCATCACTTACATAGATAATACCACAGTAATCAAAATTAGATTTTTCTATAAATCTTTTCATAGAAAGATTTTTTTGATGTGTATCTATTCTAAGAGAGTGAATATTTTTTTCAAGGGCTTTTTCCATTGAAAAATCCAAAATAAGTTTGGCTAAGTTTTTTCCTTTGTAATCATTATGGATAGCAACCCTATGCAAAGTTCCATAAGAGGAGTTTGTTTTCCAACTACCCTCTATATTTTTATAGGTTTCATCTTCACCAAAAATTAAAACAAAGGTTCCAATAATTTTTTCATTGTCCACTAAAATATAATTTATATCATTTTCTATATCATAAGAGATAGTCTGAGTATTTGGATAAGTTTCATCCCACTGATTTAAATTTATCTCTTTCATATAAAGTTTTGCTTGATTAATAATTTCTAAAATAGATTTTATATTATTTTTATTAGCAATTTTAATTTCCATTTTCATCCTTCTAATCATATAATTTTTTAATAAATTTCGTTTTATAGTAACATATTTTCTAAAAAAAATCAATTTTAAATCCCGTTGATTTTTTCCCTTAAAAATGTTATACTATTATGATAATATTTGTCTTAAAGAGGAGATTATTTTAAGTAAGTAGTAAGAGGGAAAAGATAAAATATTTATTTTTGCTCCCTTATTATTTACAGAGATATACTAGTTTCTTCTTAGGAAAAATAAAAAGACAAATAAATAAAAAAATTAGGAGGAAATTAATGTTTAACGAAACAAGATTAGAATTAGAAATCGGTGGAAGAACACTATCTCTTTCAACTGGAAAATTTGCTAGACAATCAAATGGTGCAGTTATGCTTCAATATGGAGATACAGTAATGTTATGTACTGTAAATAGAAGTAAAGAAGGAAGAGCAGGATCTGACTTTTTCCCATTAACAGTTGACTATATTGAGAAATTTTATGCAGCAGGAAAATTCCCTGGAGGATTCAACAAAAGAGAATCAAGACCATCAGTAGATGCAACTTTAATCTCAAGATTAACAGATAGACCAATAAGACCAATGTTCCCAGATGGATTTAACTACGAGGTACAAATTGTAGATACTATATTCTCTTATGATGGAGAAAATACACCAGACTATCTATGTGCAATCGGATCATCAGCAGCACTTATGATATCTGATATTCCATTCTTAGGACCTGTTTCTTCTGTAATAGTAGGAAGAGATAAAAATGGAGAGTTTATATTAAACCCAACTCCAGCACAATTAGAAGAGAGCGATTTAAACTTAAAAGTTGCTGGAACAAAAGAAGCAGTTAACATGGTTGAGGCTGGAGCAGCTGAGATGGATGAAGAAACTATGTTAAAAGCAATAATGTTTGGACATGAAAATATTAAAAAGATTTGTGAATTCCAAGAAGAGTTTACAAAATTAATAGGAAAAGAAAAAATAGAGTTTGTTAAGGAAGAACCAAATCCAGTAGTTAAAAATTTCATAGATACAAATGGGGAAGAGAGATTAAAAGCTGCTGTATTAACAACAGGAAAACAAGCTAGACAAGATGCAGTAGATGCTCTAAAAGAAGAGTTAACAGAAGCTTTTGTAAATGAAAATTATCCAGAAGTTCCAGAAGAAGAACTACCAGAAGATGTAATGGCAGAATTTGATAGTTACTACGATGGACTTATGAAAAAATTAGTAAGAGATGCTATCCTTTACCATAAACACAGAGTTGATGGAAGAAAAACTGATGAGATAAGACCTTTATATGCAGAGGTTGGAACTTTACCAATGCCTCATGGATCAGCAATGTTTACAAGAGGAGAAACTCAAGCTTTAGTTACAACAACTCTTGGATCAAAAGCAAATGAGCAATTAATAGATACATTAGATGAAGAGTTCTATAAAAGATTCTATTTACATTATAACTTCCCATCTTATTCAGTAGGAGAAATTGGAAGAAATGGAGCACCTGGAAGAAGAGAGTTAGGACACGGATCTTTAGCTGAAAGAGCTTTATCATATGTAATTCCATCTGAAGATGTATTCCCATATACAATAAGAGTTGTATCTGATATAACTGAATCAAACGGGTCATCTTCACAAGCATCAATTTGTGGTGGATCACTTGCACTTATGGATGCAGGAGTACCTATTAAAGAACACGTTGCAGGAATAGCAATGGGACTTGTAAAAGAGGGAGAAGAGTTTACAGTACTTACAGATATAATGGGGCTTGAGGATCACTTAGGAGATATGGACTTTAAAGTTGCTGGAACAAAATCTGGAATTACAGCTCTTCAAATGGATATAAAAATAACAGGAATCACTGAAGAAATAATGAGAATAGCTTTAAATCAAGCTCACAAAGCTAGAATAGAAATATTAGGAGTTATGAATGCTGCAATCTCTGCTCCTAGAGAGGAACTTGCACCAAATGCACCAAGAATCCAAAAAATGCAAATAGATGTAGATAAGATAGGAGCATTAATCGGACCTGGTGGAAAAAATATTAAGAAAATAATAGATGAAACAGGTGCATTAGTTGACATCGAAGACGATGGAAAAGTTTCTATCTTCTGTGCTGACTTAGAAGCATTAGAAAAAACAGTAAGACTTATTAATTACCATGTAAAAGATGTTGAAGTTGGAGAAGTTTACAGAGGAAAAGTTGTAAAGATAGCTAAATTTGGAGCATTTATGGAAATACTTCCAGGAAAAGAAGGACTTTTACATGTATCAGAAATTTCAACTGAAAGAGTAGCAAATGTTGAGGATGTATTAAAAGAAGGAGATACATTTGACGTAAAAGTTATTTCTAACGAAGGTGGAAAAATCAGCTTAAGTAGAAAAAAAGTTTTATTAGATTTAACAAAGTAAGGAGTCAATAATTAATGAAATTAGGATTAATAAGCCTTGGTTGTAGTAAAAACACTGTTGATAGTGAAAATATGCTAGGGATATTAGTAAAAGAAAAAAAATTAGAATTAGTAGAAGATGTAGAAGAGGCGGATTTAATAATTGTAAATACTTGTGCATTTATAAATGATGCTAAAGAAGAGTCGATACAAACTATTTTAGAGATGTCAGACTATAAAAAATCTGGACATTTAAAAAAATTAGTTGTTTGTGGATGCCTTTCTGAAAGATATAAAGAGGAACTTATAAAAGAAATACCTGAGATAGATGCAGTTGTTGGAACTGGTGATGTTGATAAGATAGGTGAAGTAGTAGACAGTATAATGAATGATAAAAAAGAGATAAAGGTAGGAAGTTTAGACTTCTTACCTACATCTAAAACACCTAGAATGTTAACAAACTATCCACACAGTGCTTATTTAAAAATATCTGAAGGTTGTGACAAAAGATGTACTTATTGCATAATTCCTTTTTTAAGAGGTGAACTAAGAAGTAGAACAATTGAAGATATAATTGTTGAAGCTGAAAATTTAGCAAAAGATGGTGTTGTTGAATTAAATCTTTTAGCTCAAGAGATTACAGAATATGGAAAAGATATATATGGAAAAAGAATGCTACCTGAACTTTTAAAAGAACTTGTAAAAGTAGAGGGAATAGAGTGGATAAGACTTTACTATATGTATCCAAATTCAATAACTGATGAGTTAATAGAAGTTATAAAAAATGAACCAAAAATTTGTAATTACTTTGATGTGCCTATCCAACATATCTCTGACAAAATGTTACAGCAAATGGCTAGAGCAAAAAATGGAGACTATATAAGAAGTATATTAGGAAGAATAAGAGGAGCAATTCCAGATGCAACAATAAGAACAACTGTAATAGTTGGATTCCCTGGAGAAACAGAAGAAAACTTTGAAGAGTTAAAGGAATTTATAAAAGAATTTGAATTTGATTATGTAGGGGTTTTCAAATACTCAAGAGAAGAGGATACAGTGGCATATGATCTTCCTGATCAAGTACCTGAAGAGATAAAAGAACAAAGATGGAGTGAACTTTTAAATATTCAGGGAGAGATAGTTGAAAGAAAAAATGAAAGATTTGTAGGTCAGACTGTTGATGTTATCATTGATGGAGTATCTAATGAAAGTGAGTATATGCTAGAAGGAAGAATGAGATCACAAGCATTAGAGATCGACGGAAAAGTATTAACAAGTGATGGAACTGCAAAAGTAGGAGATATTGTAAAAGTAAAATTAGAACAGAATTTTCAATATGATTTCATAGGACCAATAGAAGAGGAATAATAGGGGGAGAAAATGAATTTACCTAATAAGTTAACAATTGCAAGATTAGTATTAGCTGTACCATTTATTTATTTTTTAGAAAATTCTATAGAGGGAGGATTAGTTTATAGATTAGTGGCTCTAGCTCTATTTGCAGTGGCATCAATTACAGATTTCTTTGATGGATATTTGGCACGGAAGCACAATTTAATAACTGATTTTGGAAAGGTTATGGATCCACTAGCTGATAAAGTTTTAGTTATATCAGCATTGGTTGTTATGGTTTATCTAAGATATATTCCATCTTGGATGTCAATAGTTGTTATTTTTAGAGAATTTTTAATCAGTGGTATAAGAATAGTTGTAGCAGCAAAAGGTGAAGTTGTGGCAGCAAATAAACTAGGTAAATATAAAACAACTTCTCAAATGATAGTCATTATGATTTTGATTTTATTTGGAAAACAGTATCCAACAGTATTTAATTTAAACTCATATTTAATGATTATCCCTGTTATATTAACTATATGGTCTGGTATTGAATATATAAATATAACAAAACATTATTTCTTAGAAGGAAATTAAAGAAGGGAAAAAAATGGAATCAATTATATTTAAAATTATTAATTTAGTTATAGAAATTCTTAAAATTGTTATTGTAATAAGAGTTGTTCTTTCTTGGGTAGCTCCTACTACAAGAAATGATTTTACAGAGGCTGTTTACTCAATAACTGAGCCGATGTTAAAGCCTTTTAGAATGCTTTTACCATTAGGATATAGCAGAATAGATATTTCTCCTATTCTTGCATATTTCGTTTTAAACCTAATAAGAAAATTAGCAATAATGTTACTTTTCTAAAATATAAAAAAGAAAAAATAGAGATAATCTTCTCTATTTTTTTTATCTATGTTATAATAGTGATAAAGAAAATAGAAGGAAAGGAAAAAGAATGGAAAATATAGAAAATACATTTAGTGAATATCATATTCCAGTTTTATATTATGAAACAATAGAGAATTTGATAACTGATAAAAATGGAGTTTATTTAGATTGTACTCTTGGTGGAGGAGGACATTCAGAAGGAATATTAAAAAATATCTCTGACAAAGGGATGGTAATTTCAATAGACCAAGACGAGCAAGCTATAAAATTTGCTTCAAAAAGATTAGAACCATATAAATCAAGATGGAAGGTGTATAAGGATAACTTTCAAAATTTAGATTCTGTACTTTATATGGCTGGAAAATATGAAGTTGATGGGATATTAATGGATATAGGGGTTTCATCTACACAATTAGATGATGAAACGAGAGGATTTTCATATAGATTTGATACAAGACTTGATATGAGAATGGATAAAAGTAGTCCTTTATCAGCATATGAAGTTGTAAATGATTATCCAGAAGAAAAATTATCAAAGATAATTTATGAGTATGGAGAGGAAAAATTTGCTAGAAAAATAGCTAGATTTATCTGTGAAGAGAGAGATAAGAAAAAAATAGAAACAACAGGGGAACTTGTTAATATAATCAGAAGAGCTTATACAGGAAAAACTCAAAAGCATCCAGCTAAAAAAACATTCCAAGCTATAAGAATAGAGGTAAATAGAGAGTTGGAAGTTTTAGAAATAGCAATAGAAAAAGCTGTTAAATGTCTAAAAAAAGGTGGAAGACTTGCAATAATAACATTCCACTCATTAGAGGATAGAATAGTAAAAAATAAATTTAGAGAACTAGAAAAAGGTTGCACTTGTCCACCAGAATTACCAGTTTGTATTTGTGGTAAGAAACCACAGGTGAAAGTTTTAACTAAAAAGCCAATCTGTGCTGGTGAAAATGAATTAGTATACAATAATAGAGCTCACTCTGCAAAACTTAGATTAGTGGAAAAAATCTAATAAAGAGGTAAAAAATGAAAAAGATTTTAGGTGTAATAATTTTATTGGTAATTGCAATTATGATTTTTCATAATAAATTATTGATAAAAATTTCTATAATTGAGAGAGAAATATATGTAGAAAAAAGATATGCTGAAGATGCAGAAAAAGAACTTTCTATGATAAAAATGAAGTACGAACAAAAAATTGATTTAAAATCTTTTGAAAAAGAGATGAATGAAAAGAAAAAAATGGAAATTACAACAGATATTAATTATTTTTCTACTGAGAAAGAAACGGAGGAGTAATGCCTGTATCAATAGGAGAAAAAATAGAATTAAATATAGAAAAAATAGTTTATGGAGGGGAGGGACTAGGATATTATAATGATTTTGCAATTTTTGTTCCTATGTCTGTTCCTGGAGATAAAGTTGAGATAGAGATAATCTCTAAAAAGAAGAGTTATGCTAGAGGAATAATAACAAAGCTTTTAAAGGGTGGAGAGGAGAGAATAGATAAAGAAAGAGTAAGCTTTGAAGATTTCCACGGTTGTGATTTTGGAATGCTTAACTACGACGCTCAATTAAAATATAAAGAACTGTTAGTAAAAGATGTTATGGAAAAAATAGGTGGGGTAAAAGATATAGAGATTTTACCTATTGTTGGTTCTGAAAAAATATATAATTATAGAAATAAAGTGATAGAGCCATTTGCTTATGGAAAAAATAAAGAGATAATAACAGGAATGTTTGAAAAGAGAAGTCACAATGTATTTCAAGTAAAAGAGAATATGCTTAGCTCTGAGCTTAGCAATAAAGTTATAAATAAGGCTAAGGAAATTTTAAATAGAGATAAAAATATATCTGTTTATAATGAGATTCAACACAGAGGAATTTTAAGACATATAATGACAAGAACGAACTCTAAAAATGAGGCTATGGTAGTTCTTGTTGTAAATCTTAAAAAAGTTTCCAAAGAGATAGAAAAATTTTTATTAGAATTATATAACCAAATGGATGAGATAAAATCTGTTTATGTTTCATTAAACACAGAAAAAACAAATTTTGCTCTTGGAAAAACTATGGTTCATCTTTTTGGACAAAAAACAATATTGGAAGAGATTGAGGGAATAAAATTTAATATTTCTCCAAGCTCATTTTTCCAAATAAATTTAGATCAGACAAAAAAATTATACAATATTGGAATAAGCTATTTTGATAATATAGAAGATAAATATATAATAGATGCTTTTTCTGGAACTGGTACAATAGGGATGATTTTATCTAAAAAAGCCAATAAGATTTACTCTATTGAAATAGTAAAATCTGCTGTTGAAGACGGAATAAAAACTTCTAAAGAAAATGGAATAAATAATATGGAGTTTATAATCGGAGATGTAAATAAAGAGATTAAAACTTTAATGGATAATGGAAATAGAGTGGATTCTATAATATTTGATCCTCCAAGAAAAGGGATAGAGGAATCAACTTTAAGAGGACTTACAAGTCATAAGATAAATGAGTTGGTATATATATCTTGTAACCCATCTACCTTTGCAAGAGATACAAAGATTCTTTTAGAAGAGGGATATA
>NZ_JARHZE010000009.1 GCF_029258315.1 Fusobacterium sp.
GACAATCAAGAATTTGTATGCTTTTCTTAGAAAAATTACATATTGGAGAGGTTCAAGCATCTGTATGGCCTGATGAAATGGTTGAAGAATATGCAAAACTTGGAGCACATTTCCTATAAAATTTTAAAAAAACTTATTCCATTGGGATAAGTTTTTTTATTTACTTTCTTTTATTAATTTTTTAGGTTATATGATATAATATACTGAAATATTTTGATAATTAGGAGGTTTTATAAATATTAAATGAAAAAAAATACATATATTCTTACTGAAGGAAATATTAAAAATCAGCTTATAAAACTTGCTGTTCCTCTACTTATTGGGAATATATTTCAACAATTTTATAATTTAGTAGATACGGTTATAGTTGGTAAATATATTGGAGAAAATGCTTTTGCAGGTCTTGGAGTAGCTGGGACTGTTATGAATCTTTTTATTTTCTTAATAGGTGGTTGTTGTACTGGAGTTTCTGTTATACTATCTATGTTTTATGGGAAGCAAGATATGAAAGAGTATAGAAAGGAATCTTTTTTAGCAGTTACTTTTGGACTTTTATTTACTTTCTTTTTAAGTTTTATCTCCATAATATCTTTACCTTCAATATTAAAATTGATAAACACACCAGCAGAGATTGAGATTTATGTCAGTCAATATTTGACAATTATTTTTATTGGACTTTTTGTTACTTTCCTATATAATCTTTTTGCTTCTCAACTTCGTTCAATGGGAAATACTCGATTTGCTCTTATATTTTTAGTTATTTCTATTATCTGCAATGTAATTCTTGATTTTATATTTATAAAATACTTACATTTTGGAATATCTGGAGCAGCTTGGGCTACTGTTATATCTCAAGGAATCTCAGCTCTTTTATGTTTCCTATACATAAAAAAATATTTTTCTGAATGTATATTTACTAAACTTGATATGATTTTTGATAGCATTTTATTAAAAAAGACTCTTTATTTTGCTTCGATATCTGCTCTTCATCAATCCAGTTTATATATTGGAAAAATTTTAGTTCAAGGAGCTGTAAATACCTTAGGACCTTTCGGTATTGCTGCTTATACTGCTACTAATAGGATAGAAGGTATAGCCAATACCTTTGCTATAAGTGGAACTGAGGCAATCTCTGTATTTATAGCACAAAATATTGGGGCTGGAAATAAAAAAAGAGCTTATGAAGGATTTAAAACAAGTCTTGTGCTTATGTACTCCCTTGGAATAGTTATGGCATTATTTATGTATTTTGGAGCTACACCTTTTATTAAATCTTTATTAGAAAATGCTAATGAGGAAACTATTAAAAATGGAGTTAGTTATTTACAAATAATCTCTTATTTCTATATTCTTTGTTTTAATGGAAGTGCTTTTGTAGGATACTTTAGAGGAACAGGTATTATGAATATTCCATTTATAGGTACTACTCTACAAATAATAATAAGGGTTATTTTATCTTATTTATTTATAAATTCTTTAGAACTTGGAGGTGTAGCACTTGCTACTGGAATTGGTTGGATTGCTATTTCATCCTTCCATATTTTCTTTTATTTTAAAACTAAAAATGAAAAATTTGCATAAGAAAAAAGTCAGATCACTCAATTGATCTGACTTTTTATTTATTAATAATTTTCATTTCTCACTTCAAAGAATCCTTGTGAGTATCCACATACTTCACAACTTTCTGGAGCCTTTTTACCCATTACCAAGTGACCACAGTTTATACATTCCCACATAGTCTCCTCAGCCTTTTCAAATACTTGTTTCATTTTTATATTATTAAGTAGTTTACGATATCTTTCTTCGTGAGCTCTTTCTATTTTTGCCACTGCCTTAAATTTTAAAGCTAAATCATGGAATCCTTCTTCATCTGCTTCCTTTGCAAATTTATCATACATATCTGTCCACTCATAATTCTCTCCGTTAGCAGCATCTAAAAGATTTTCTTCAGTATCTTTTAGTAACCCTAATTCTTTAAACCATAATCTTGAGTGTTCTCTCTCATTATCAGCAGTTTTTATAAATAAATTATGTATTTGCTCATATCCCTCTTTCTTAGCTACATCAGCAAAGAAAGTATATTTATTTCTAGCTTTTGATTCTCCAGCTAAAGCTTCTAATAAATTCTTTTCTGTTTTTGTTCCTGAATATTTAGTTTTTCCTTCTTCTATTTTTTTCTCTTTTATCTCTTCAAAGACAATTCCTGGTTGACCACATAAAGGGCATCTAAAATTATCTCCTATTTCTCCATCATGAACATAGTTACATACTGTACAACGATATTTTGCCATTTAATTTCCTCCCTTTATTATTCAAATTTGTAATAATTTCATTTATGTATTAATTATACCATAAAATATAGAAATTTGCAAATTTTTATAATAAAAAAACTACATTTAAGACTAAAAAATCTCAAATGTAGTTAAAAATTTTTTATTCTATTCTATTATAATGATTTTCTAAAGTTTATTATTGGTAAAACTGGGAATACTCCATTTTCTGCATAGTTTACTAAACCAACTTGAAGTCCTTCTAGATTTTTAGTTGCATTTATTAAACCAAATTGTAATCCACCTACTGAGTTTGAATAGTTTACAAATCCTAATTGAACCATTGCTTTTCCTTCAACATAGTTTACACCACCAAAGTTAAATGTAGCATTTCCTCTTGTAGTATTTACTACCCCAATTGTTCCTCCGTTTAAGTTTCCACCAACATCATTCCATAGTGCTAAAGAAACCCCTGACATATTTCCACTTACTCTAAAAGCTTCAAATCCAAATAAAGCTAAGTGTCCTCCATTGAAGTTTCCATTAATTTGTCTATATCCTATTAATGATAAGTCAAATCCAGACATGCTTTGGTTTTCAGCTCCTAATAAGTTAAAACTGAAATTATCTATGGAGTCATATTTAGTTGCTCCAAATTGTAATCCAGGTGCTATTGAAAGTTGTGGTCCAGCTCCAAAAGCCATAGTTGATGCTAAAGTTAATCCTGCTAATAACATTTTTAATTTCATATAAAATCTCCCCTTTCATATTTTGTTATATGCATCTAATTTATTATTCTATTTAAACTCTTAATTTCCTTTTTTAAATATAAAAAAAGACTCACTTGGAGTCTTTTTTATAAATGAAATTTTTACTATACTAAAGCTATTATAGCTAATTCAGCAGAGTCACCTTTTCTTACAGAAGTTTTGATTATTCTAGTGTATCCACCGTTTCTTTCAGCATATTTTGGTGCTAAATCGTTGAATAATTTTGCTACTGCTTCTTCGTCTCTTAAGAATGCAAAAGCTCTTCTTCTGTCAGCTAAAGTTCCTTTTTTACCTAAAGTTATCATTCTCTCAGCAAATTTTCTAAGTTCTTTAGCTCTAGTAACTGTAGTTTCTAATTTTTCTTCTTTTACTAATGATATTGTTAGGTTTTTAAGCATAGCCATTCTGTGGTCAGCTCTTCTTCCTAATTTTCTATATGATTTATTGTGATTCATTAGTTAGCTTCCTCCTCTTGTCGATATTATTCAGAATATTCATTCTGATTAAGGTCAAATCCTAGTTCTTTCATTTTTTCTAGGATTTCATCAAGAGACTTTCTTCCAAGATTTTTTATTTTTAGAAGGTCGTTCATGCTTAGTCTTGCTAATTGTCCAACTTCTTCAATACCAGCTTTCTTCAAGCAGTTAAATGATCTAACTGTTAAATCTAGCTCCTCTATCTTAGTCTCTAATATATTGCCATCTTTTTCTTGTTTTTCTATTTCTTCCTCTTCTTCTTCTGCTTCATCTCTTAAGTATTCCATTCTATTACCTAAGTCTAAGAATGGGTTAAGATATAATTTTAGAAGTTCTACTGCGTAAGAAACAGTATCTCTTATAGCAACACTTCCATCAGTTTCTATATTAAGAATTAGCTTATCAAAGTCTGTCATTCTTCCAACCATAGTTGCTTCAACAGAATAAGAAACTTTTTTAATTGGTGTATATATAGCGTCAACTGCTATATAACCAACTGGCCAATCTTTTTTATCTATATCTTCTGATACTATAAATCCTTCTCCTACATCTACTAAGAATTCCATTTCAACTTCTCTGTCAGTAGTTATAGTACAAATAACTTGCTCTGGATTTACAATTTCTAAGCCAATATCTGGAATTATATCAGCTGCTTTAACTATTTTAGGTCCTTTAACAGAAAGAGTCATTTTTCTCTCTCCAACTGATTCAGTTTTAACTACAACCTCTTTTATGTTAAGAATAATGTCAGTAACTGGCTCTTTTACTCCTTCCATAATAGAGAATTCGCTAGAAACTCCCTCAATTTTTACACCTTTTATTGCTGCACCTGGTATAGAAGAAAGTAAAACTCTTCTTAAAGCATTTCCAATAGTATTTCCATACCCTCTATATAAAGGTTCAATTACATATTGTCCTTTAAATTCATTTTCTTTTACTTCGCTTATGTTTATACCTCTAGCATGTTTTTCAATTTTTAACATTTGATCAACTCCTATTAAAAGGCTTATTATCTAGAATAGAACTCAACTATTAAGGCTTCATCTAAATCAAAGTCTAAATCTTCTTTTGTTGGATTTTGAAGAACTTTACCAGCAAATGCTGCTCTGTCTAGTTCTAACCAAGCTGGTACTGTAGATGCTTCTACAGCTTCTTTTATTAATTCAATATTTTTAGAGTTTTCGATTATAGAGATAACATCTCCAACTTTAACTCTGTAAGAAGCGATATTTACTCTTCTTCCGTTTACTGCAACGTGTCCGTGAGAAACGATTTGTCTAGCTTGTCTTCTAGTTTTTGCAAATCCTAATCTGTAAACAACGTTCTCTAATCTTCTTTCTAAGAATTCAACTAAAACTAAACCTGTAACTCCTTCTTTTCTAGTTGCTTCCTCATAAAGTTTTCTGAATTGGTTTTCCATTACGTTATATATAAATCTAGCTTTTTGTTTTTCTCTTAATTGTATTGCATACTCTGTAGGTTTTTTGTTTGCGTTTGGTCTGAACCCTCTTTTTGAAGTTTTATTTACTCCTAAAACCATAGGCTCAATTCCAAGTGCTCTACATTTTTTTAATATAGGCTGTCTATTTCTTGCCATTCTCGAATATTCCTCCTTACTATTTTCTCATTACTTAAATAAATATTAAGTGACTACACTCTTCTTCTTTTTGGTGGTCTACATCCGTTATGTGGAACTGGAGTTACGTCAGTAATTTTTGTAACTTCTAATCCTGCTGCTTGTAAAGATCTTACACAAGCTTCTCTTCCTGATCCAGGTCCTTTAACTTTAACTTCAATTTTTTTCATTCCATTTTCCATAGCTATTCCTGCTGCTTGTTCAGCTGCGATTTGAGCTGCGAATGGAGTTCCTTTTTTAGTTCCTTTGAAACCTGAAGTTCCACCTGATTTCCAACTTACTACTCTTCCTTCTGGGTCAGTAATAGCAATAATTGTGTTATTGAATGTTGAATGTATATGAGCTACTCCGCTAGGAATATTTTTTAATTTCTTTTTAACTTTAGCTACTTTTTTAGCCAATTGAGCTCCCTCCTTACTTCTAATTCTAATTCATCATCTAAAATACGACACTAATTAACTTTCACGAATTTTTTAGTTAATCTTATTTTTTAACCATTTTTTTAGGACCTTTTCTAGTTCTAGCGTTAGTCTTAGATTTTTGTCCTCTTACTGGTAAATTCATTTTGTGTCTTAATCCTCTGTAACATCTAATGTCTAAAAGTCTTTTTATTGCAAGTCTAACTTCTTTTCTTAAGTCTCCTTCTACTTTTAATCCGTCGATGATACCTCTAATTTTGTTTAATTCTTCTTCAGTTAAATCCTTTACTCTTGTGTCAAAATTAACTCCTGCTTGAGTTAAAATGTCTTGAGAAGTTTTTCTTCCAATTCCGTAGATATAAGTTAAAGATATTTCTACCCTCTTATTTCTAGGAATGTCTACTCCAGCGATTCTAGCCAAATCTGATTCCTCCTATTCACAAAAATTTTATATATTCGCTAACATCTGTGGTTAGCCAACACTTTCCTCGATATGCCTTAAGCATTTTACTTAAGAATAGGCTCTACAGCCAAACATATCTTTACAGTACTTCCAATGTCAGTACTAAATTTGTTCCTGCTAGTAAAATAATCTAGCATTTAAAATAAGAATAATTTAATTACCCTTGAACTTGTTTGTGTTTTGGGTTTTCACATATAACTCTTATTTTTCCGTGTCTTCTGATTACTTTACATTTGTCACAAATAGGTTTAATTGATGTTCTTACTTTCATCTCTACCTCCTTTTTCGTGATGTAAAAAAACTATTTTTTTCTATAAACTATTCTTCCTCTTGATAAGTCATAAGGTGAGATTTGAACAGTTACTTTATCTCCAGGCAATATTTTTATGTAATTCATTCTCATTTTTCCTGAAATATGACCTAGAATAGTATGCCCATTCTCTAACTTAATTTGAAACATCGCATTTGGAAGGGCTTCTAAAATAGTTCCTTCTAATTCGATAACATCTTTTTTTGACATATCTCCTCCTATCGAACAGAAATTCAAAATATTTTAACATATTTTCTAAAAAATGTCTACTCATTTTTTGAGTTTTTTAAAAAATTTTTTAGTCTAATTTACTAAGTACCAATGGTTTTCCATCTACTATTGCTATTGAGTGCTCAAAGTGAGCAGATTTTTTTCCATCTTTAGTAACTACTGTCCAACCATCGTTTAACATGCCTATTTTATAACTTCCAGCATTTACCATTGGTTCTATTGCTAGTACCATTCCCTCTTCTATCTTAAGACCTCTACCTTTTCTTCCATAGTTCGCTACACAAGGATCCTCGTGCATCTCTTTTCCAACACCATGTCCTGCATAATCTCTTACTACTGAGAATCCATTCTTTTCAACAAAAGATTGAATAGCATGCCCAATATCTCCAAGTCTATTCCCAACAACTGCTTGTTCTATTCCTATATCTCTAGCTTTTTCAGTAACTTCTAAAAGTTTTTTTGTTTCTGTATCAACTTCTCCTACTGGATAAGTTATAGCTGCATCCCCATAAAATCCATCAAGAATAGTTACTGTATCAACACTAACTATATCTCCCTCTTTTAATATAATATTTTCATCAGGGATTCCATGAACAACCGCTTCATTTACTGAAATACAAGTTGCTGCTGGAAATGGATTATATAATCCTGGTACGCCTATACATCCTGGGATTGCTCCTTGAGATCTTATGTAATCATCTACAATTTTATCTATTTCTTTTGTAGAAATTCCAGGTTTTATATATTGAGGTAAAATTTCTTCGTATAATCTTGCTATTATTTGATTGGCTTTCTTTATTCCTGCTATTTCTTCAGGGGTTTTTATAATAACTGCCATAATTTTTTCCTTTCTAAAATTAACCTAAAATATTAAATATTTCTTTTGTTATTTCGTCTATTTCTTTTGTACCATCTATGTCAGCTAAAATTCCTCTCTCCATATAGAAATCAAATAATGGAGCTGTTTGTGAATGATATTCTTGTAATCTTTTTCCAACAGTTTCTGCTGAGTCATCTTTTCTTTGGATTAATTCTCCACCACAGAAATCACAAACTCCCTCAACTTTTGAAGGGTTAAATTCAACATGGAAAGATCCTCCACATTCTTTACAAACTCTTCTTCCTACTACTCTTCCTACGATTAACTCATCTGGAACATTTAAAGAAATAACTTTATCTAGTTTTATTCCCATTTCTTTCATTAAAACTTCTAAAGCTTCTGCTTGAGCTATTGTTCTTGGGAATCCATCTAGGATAAATCCTTTTTTACAATCTTCTTTTGCTAATCTATCTTTTATTATTCCTATTATAATCTCGTCAGAAACTAATTTTCCAGCTTCCATACAAGCTTTAGCCTCAAGTCCCATAGGTGTTCCTTCTTTTACAGCTGCTCTTAATATATCTCCAGTTGAAATTTGAGGAATTCCATATTTCTCAATTATATATTTTGCTTGAGTTCCTTTCCCAGCACCTGGCGCTCCGAATAACATAATATTCATTATTATCATCTCCTTCTAAATCTTTAATTATTATTTTATCTATTAACTCTATCATTATACTACAGTTTTCAAAAAAAATATATATTTTTCAATATTTTTAGAAAAATTTGAAAAAAAATCCTGTAAAATCATTTACAGGATTTAAAAAAAATCTATTTTACTACTATATTTACTATTTTCTTAGGAACAACTATTACTTTTACTACTGTTTTTCCTTCAACGAATTTTTTTACATTTTCTATTTCGAAAGCAGCTTTTTCTACCTCTTCTTTTGGAGCGTTTATATCAACTACAACTGATCCTCTTACTTTTCCGTTTACTTGAACAGCTATTGTAACTTCATCAGCAACAGTTAGTTTTTCATCACATTCAGGCCAAGCAGCATTGAATAAATATCCTTTCTCACCAATTTCTTCCCATAATTCATCACAGAAGTGAGGAGTAAATGGAGAAAGCATTATTATAATATTTTCTATAACTTGTCCAAATATTTTTTTAGACTCAGAAGTTTCTTTATCAGTTCCAAGAACATTACTTCTATAATCATAAACTTCATTTATAAGTTCCATTGTACTTGCAATAGCAGTATTAAAGTGATAGTTATCTTCTATCGAATCTGTTATTTTCTTAATTGTTTGATGTAATTTTCTTAATAAAGCTTTATCATCTTTTGAAATATTAGAATAATCTACTTTTTCATCACTGATAAACTCTTTGTTCTCAACAACTACTCTCCAAACTCTATTTAAGAATCTTGCTGCTCCAGCAAGTCCATTTTCATTCCACTCTAATTCTTTTTCAGGTGGTGCAGTAAACATAATAAATAATCTTGTTGCATCTGCTCCATATTTTTCCATTATCTCTTCTGGGTCAACACCATTATTTTTTGATTTTGACATTTTCTCCATTTTTACAACTAACTCTTCACCTGTTGTTTTTAAGAAAGCTTTTCCATCTCTTAATTCAACTTCGTTAGGGAATACAAATTTATTCTCTGCTGGTGAATAATATGAATCAGATAAAACCATTCCTTGAGTTAATAATCTTTTAAATGGCTCATTTGAACTTAAAAGTCCTAAATCTCTTAAAGCTTTGTAGAAGAATCTTGCATATAATAAATGCATTACTGCATGTTCTACTCCACCTATATATTGGTCTACTGAAGTCCAAGCGTCAGCAGCTTCTTTTGAGAATGGTAAATCTGTATTTTTTGGATCACAATATCTTAAGAAATACCAAGATGAGTCAACAAATGTATCCATTGTATCTGTTTCTCTTCTAGCAGGTCCACCACAAACTGGACATACTGCATGTTTATATTCTTCTGATGTTTCTATTGGGTTTCCGTTTCCTGTAAATTTAACATCTTTTGGTAATTCAACTGGTAAATTTTCATCTTTTTCCATTACCATTCCACATTTATCACAGTATAATACTGGAATAGGAGTTCCCCAATATCTTTGTCTTGAAATTCCCCAATCTTTTAATCTATACTTAGTTGTTTTTTCTCCATATCCTTTTTCTTGAACATAGTCAGCTATTTTTCCGATAGCTTCTTTTGAGTTAACACCGTTAAACTCTCCAGAGTTTACTAATTCTCCAACCTCTGTAAATGCTTGTGTCATTTGAGCTGGATCTAAAACTTCCTCTTGTCCAATAGGATTAATTACAACTTTCATTGGAAGATCGTATTTTTTAGCAAATGCAAAGTCTCTTTCATCATGAGTAGGTACTGCCATTACTGCTCCTGTACCATAGTTCATCAATACATAGTCAGCTATCCATAAAGGTACTTTATCTCCTGTAACTGGGTTTATTACATGCCAACCAGTTGCAATTCCATTCTTCTCTTTTCCTTCAGCAGTTCTTTCTATTATATCCATGTTTTTCATGTTGCTAACTGCATCTTTTATGCTTGGATTAACTTCTATTATTTTATTAACTATTGGATGTTCTGGAGCTACAACACAGTAAGTTACTCCATAAATAGTATCCACTCTAGTTGTAAATACTGGTAAATCTTCTCCTGTTTCTTCAACTTTAAATACTACTTCAGTACCTATTGATTTACCTATCCAGTTCTTTTGCATTGTTAAAACTTTTTCTGGCCATCCTTCTTTTAATTCTTCATGTCCAGTAAGTAATTCCTCTGCATAATTAGTTATTCTAAAGAACCATTGCTCTAAATCTTTTTGAATAACTTGAGTATGTGAGTGTCTCCAACATTTTCCATCTTCAACTTGCTCGTTAGCTAAAACTGTTTGACACTCAGGACACCAGTTTACTGTTGATACTTTTTTGTAAATTAAACCTTTTTCATATAATCTCTTGAATATCCATTGATTCCATCTATAATACTCTGGAGTATAAGAAGCGATTTCTCTATCCCAATCATATGAAAGTCCCATTAATTTTAATTGTCTTTTCATATTTTCTATATTAGATTTTGTCCAAGTAGCTGGATGTGCTCCATGTTGAATAGCAGCATTTTCTGCTGGTAATCCAAAAGAGTCCCATCCCATTGGATGAAGTACATTGTACCCCTTCATTCTCTTATATCTTGAAATAACGTCTCCTATTGTATAGTTTCTAGCGTGTCCAACGTGTAATTTTCCTGATGGATATGGTAACATTACTAGAACATAATAGTTATCTTTTCCGTCTACTTTATCATCTGTTTTAAAAAGTACACTATTTTCCCACTTTGCTTGCCATTTTTTTTCGATCTCTTTGAAATTATACTCTTTCATTCGTCCCCCTTTTTCAATTAATTATATATTTCTAAATTCTTTAAGCCAATTTTTTACTTTTATTTTTATTCTTTGATAAGTATTGTCTATAACCTTCATAGGCTTATCTAACTGTTTTGCTATCTCTGCATAAGTATAACCTTGAAAAAGTTTTTCTAAAACTTCTTTTTCTAAGTCGCTAAAATGTTCTTTAGTATATTGTGTAAATTCTTCCATAAGTTCTTTATATAAGTAAATCTCTTCAGCATTAGGCGAACTTTCTGCATATTCTTCTCTCAGACTTTCATCTGTTTCATTTCCTGAAAGATTGATAAATTTATTCTTTTTACTATTTGAAGATTTTATTGCTGTAATAATTTGTCTTCTCATACACATTATCACGAAAGTTTTAAAAGAAGCCTCTCTTTCACTGTCATAACTTTTTATCCCTTTTAATAAACCAATTATTCCCTCTTGAACTAAATCCTCTTTCTCTCCATTTGCCAAAAAGTAACCTTTTGTATTCATATATATATATTTTTCATATTTTTTTAAAAGAATTTCAAAGCTTTCATTATCTCCAGCTTTAGCTTTCATCAAAATTTTTAATTCTGACGCGTCCATCTAATACACCCCATTACTAATATATTGATTTGGCTACTTCTGATAAAAGTATTCCTCCAGCAACAGAAACATTTAAAGAATTTATTTTCCCATGCATTGGTATTTTTATTAAAATATCACAGTTGTCTTTTACTTTTTTTCTTATTCCAAAACCTTCACTTCCTAAAACTATTACTGTTTTATCAGGATATTTTTCCTCTGAATATACTTTTGCTCCATCTCCCTCTGCTCCATATACCCAATATCCTAATTTTTTTAGATTTTTTAAAGCTTCAGTTATATTTACAACCTTAACTATATCAACATACTCTATTGCCCCTGTTGAAGTTTTTACAACAGTTTCATTTATACTTACAGAATTTCTTTCAGGAATAATTATTCCAGATACTCCAAAGATTTCTGCACTTCTTATTATTGCTCCAAAATTTCTCGGATCTTGAACTCCATCAAGCACTAAAACTATATCCTTCTCTTTAGAAGCTATTTTTTCTAAAAATTCTCCAAACTCAACATAGTAATCATAAGAACTTATATATGCAATAACCCCTTGAGAATTTTCCATCTTTTTCTTAATATATTGAACTTTTATATTTCTTTCAGATGCTTTTTTTCTTATAAGATTTGCTTTATCCTCTTTTATCCCTTGAAATATTTCTATTTTTTCTATATTTTTTTCTTTGTTATCTAAAACCTCCATTACTGGATTTATTCCTATTATTTTATCCATAATTCTCCCTATATCTCTTCTTTCACTCTTTCAATATCTGCACCGATATTTCTCAATTTAACTTCAAGTTCCTCATAACCACGATCTATATGATAGATTCTATTTACGATACTCTCACCTTCACTTTTTAAAGCTGCTAATACTAAAGCTGCCCCTGCTCTTAAGTCACTTGACATAACTTGTGCTGATGAAAATTTCTCAATTCCTTTTATCACAGCTATATTTTTTTCTGTTGTTATCTCTGCTCCCATTCTATTTAGTTCAGGTACATGCATAAATCTATTTTCAAATATAGTTTCTGTTATTTCACTACTTCCTTTAGCTAAACACATAAGTGTCATTATAGGAGATTGTAAGTCTGTTGGGAATCCTGGATGAGGCATTGTTTTTACCTTTACACCTTTTAAATCTTCTAACTTAGATGTAACTTCAAAAAGTCCATTTTCATCTATTTTATAAGTTACTCCCATCTCCTGTAATTTCATTAAGAAACTTTCTAAGTGATCTTCTCTTACACCTTTTACTTTTATTCCTTCAAACATTATTGCTGCTATTATAAAAGTCCCAGCTACTATTCTGTCAGGTATTATTTCATACTCACACGGATATAATTTCTCAACTCCTGTAATAGTAAGTTTTCCTTCTCCTATACCCTCTATCTTTGCCCCCATTTTATTTAGGAAGTGGCATAGATCATCTATCTCTGGTTCTCTTGCTACATTTTCTATAACAGTAGTTCCTTCAGCTTTTACTGCCGCCATTATTATATTTTCAGTAGCTCCAACACTTGGAAAATCTAAGATTATTTTTTCTCCTTTTAATTTTCCACCTTTTACTTTTCCATAAACATATCCATGTTCAATAACAATGTCTGTTCCTAATCCTTCAAAACCTTTTAGGTGTAAATCAACTGGTCTTGCTCCTATTGCACACCCTCCTGGTAAAGATACCTTAGCTTCTCCACAATGAGCCAACATAGGTCCCATAACTAAAAATGAGGCTCTCATTTTTTTTACAAGTTCATATGATGCTTCTAAGTTTTTTATCCCATTATTTACAATTTTATATGAATTTTTATCTAACTGCTCTATCTCTAATCCTAAACTTTCCAATAATTTGATTAATGTTCTTATGTCCATAAGATTTGGGATATTTTTTAGTACGTATGTTCCCTTTTCTATAAGAGTAGCTATAAAGATTGGAAGAGATGCATTTTTAGATCCCTCAACTTCTAATACTCCTGATAATTTTTTGTTTCCTACAATTTTAAAAGCTCCTACTCCCATTACATATCTCCTTTATTTGAATTTTCTTTCTTACAAATAGGACATTTATATCCTAAAAGTTTATCTATTATCCCCATCAATTCAAACTTTTCTTTCTTTTCTGGAAAATTTTTTTCTAGTAATCTATAATGTTTTTTGCAAATCTTTTTTCCTTCTGCTCCCCAGTAATAAGGTGTAAGCCCTGCTTTTTTATACAGTTCTTCCTCCCCTTGAAATATAATATCTTCATCTTGATTATTTAAAGGTTCTTTTGAAACTATTACCATTCCAATATCCCCTTCATAAGATAAGTTATCTACCAAACGATAATTCAATCCTATTTTTTCAGCATACTCAATATATCTTTTTATATCCTTCATATCTAATTCTCTACTTATTTTCAGTAATTTAGCTTCTTTCTCTTTCATAAGATCTAAGAAACGATATTGGATATTTTCATCTATATCTTGCTTTTTCAAAGCTGAAATCACATTTTCCCTAAACTCTCCTAAATATATAATTTTTTCACTCTGAGTTTTTTGGAAATTTATTTTTGTTTTTTCTCTTGCATTTAGTATTTCCATAACTATTACACTCCTTACTAGAGTTTTGCCTAGATAATTATAGCATAAAACAAATAACTTTAAAATATATTTTTAAATATAAGAAAAGACTACCTAAAAAAGTAGCCCTTGTATAATTTATATTTATTTCTTTATAAAAAAATGGTGCGAAGAGAGGGACTTGAACCCTCACGTCGGAGACACTAGATCCTAAGTCTAGCGCGTCTGCCAATTCCGCCATCCTCGCACTAAGTTATGGTGCGTCATACTGGATTTGAACCAGTGACAACACGATTAAAAGTCGTGTGCTCTACCTACTGAGCTAATGACGCATTTTTTATGGGGTGACTGACGAGGCTCGAACTCGCGACAACCAGTGCCACAAACTGGCGCTCTACCAACTGAACTACAGTCACCATTAATGGCGTGTCTGAAGGGATTCGAACCCCTGACCCACGCCTTAGAAGGGCGTTGCTCTATCCAGCTGAGCTACAGACACATTAATAAAAAAATGGAGCGGGAAACGAGGTTCGAACTCGCGACATTCAGCTTGGAAGGCTGACGCTCTACCAACTGAGCTATTCCCGCAAATGGTCGGAATAGCAAGATTCGAACTTGCGGCCCCTTGCTCCCAAGGCAAGTGCGCTACCGGACTGCGCTATATTCCGACGTCCCTTAAGACAAGAATAATAATATCATAATATATAAAATCTGTCAACAGTTTTTTTAAATTTTTTTCTGTTTTTTTAATTTTTCTTTTATTTTCAATGGTTTTATTTTTTAAAAAAATTTTAATAATTTTGTTGCTTAGTTAAAGATAATAGACTATAATTTAGTAAAGAATTTATTTTTTTTATTTTATTACATAATTTGGGAGGTTCGATAATGAAAAATAAAAAAATAGCTATTGGATTTTTAACTGCTTCATTATTACTAAGTGGTTGTACTTCTAATTTCGTAAGACCTGAAGGTTCTACATCTTATACTGCTGGAGGTGCTCTTGGAGGAGCTGCTGCTGGAGCTTTAGCTGGACAACTTATCGGAGGAAATACTAAAGGAACTTTAATTGGGGCTGCCGCTGGTACTTTAATTGGTACTGCTATTGGAGCTAATCTTCAAAGACAAGAAAATGAATTCAGAAATATTCTTCGTAATTCAGGAGTTGAAATCATCAATACTGGTTCTTCTATCCTATTAAATATTCCTGAAGGACTTACTTTCTCTTTAAATAGCTCATCTTTAAAATCACAGTTTACTAGACACCTAAATGGAATAGCAACTGTATTAAATAACTATCCAAAATCAAAGGTAGTAGTTACTGGACACACAGACTCATCTGGTTCTCGTGATTACAATATGAACTTATCTCAACAAAGAGCTCTTTCAGTAGGAAATTATCTTGTTTCTCAAGGAGTTTCTCCTAATAGATTCACTGTTTTAGGAAAAGGACCTGATATGCCTATTGCTTCAAATAGCACTTTAGAAGGAAGAAAAGCTAACAGAAGAGTTACTATTGAAGTTCTTCCATAGATATAAGCAAAAAGGAGAGTTTGAAAACTCTCCTTTTTTATTTTAATTATTTGCATTCTGCTGTTGTATCACAAGCTGTTGCTTCACAAGCTTCACAAGCAGTTCCGTTTAATTCTTTTTCAGCTAAGATATCTTCTATATGCTCTTTAGTTTCTGTTAAAGCTTCAACTGACATATTTTCATAATCAACTGCATCACAAGAAGATTTAATATTTATACCTTGGCTTTTTAAGAAAGCGTCTATTTTAGTTTTATTTTTTTTGTATAAATAGTATCCTGCTACTGTTGCTCCTACTCCTACCGCTACTCCTATCACGTGTGCTTTTGTTACGTTTCCACCTCTAAATCCAAACATCATTTTTTTCCTCCTTAATATTATTTATTTATTGTTATATATTTTTCAGTTGTTTTTTGAATATTTTTATTTTTTCTAAAGAAAATATGATAAATTAAATCTCCTATATTTTCTATGCTTGTATTTTCTGATACATTTGCTATATAGTAATACTTATTTTCTTGTTTATTTTTTATTCTAAAAAATTTAACATCTTTTACAGAATTATTAGTACTTATTAGATGTCTACCGAATGTTGTTAACCATATCATAGCCACTATCGAAAGTTTCGGAGTGTCCAAGAATGATTTTATCAAATATATAGCTGGCAATATCTCTAAGTCAAAAACTCCTTTTCTATTTGTTTCTACACAAGCATGCTCAAGTATAGCTGCTGATGTCATACCAATAGAAAACCAATTCATTATATTTTGAAGAGATGTATCATTTTTATTGATAAACATATTTATACCTGACATAGTTATTGATGCTCCTGAATATATAGCAAAGTTCTCTAGAGCTTTTTGTTCTGTTCCTTCTAATAATTTTACTGGCATCATTCCATTTTCAATAGAAAACGCTGTTAAAATTTTATATATAGTTTCCTGTAAAGTTATTTTACTCGGATCAAAACTAGCTACTAAACTTCTTATTACAGGAGTATATTTTACTGTAATCTCACTTTCATTATCAGATAAATTTTTCTTAAATTCATCCATTTTTTTTATTGGATCCGACAACTTTAATCTTACCCTATTTGGTAATTTATGAATTATTGTTACTGTAAGTTTTTTCAATGGTTTCTCCTTAATTTTTCAATCTATATTTTAATAATCTCAAAGAGTTTCCAACAACCAACACTGTACTTAAATTATGAATAATCGAACTATATATTGTTGGTAACATTCCTGTCGCACCTAAAACCAAGGCAAAAGAATTTATTCCAATAGCCATAGCAAAATTTTCTTTTATAATTTTTACTGTGTTCTTAGATAAACCTATTACTTCTGGTACTGCTAGTGGATCATCCTTAGCAATTGTTACATCGGCTGCTTCCATAGCTACATCTGTTCTTGTACTTCCTAAAGCTACCCCTATATTTGCATAAGATAGAGCTGGAGCATCATTTATTCCATCCCCTATCATTATTACTTTACTTCCTTTTGATTGAAGTGATAGAATATTTTTAGCCTTATCTTCTGGTAAAAGTTCAGATTCATAACTATCTATGGACATCTTAGTCGCTATCGTTTGAGCTTGTTGTTCCAAATCTCCAGTAAGTAATACTATCTCATCTATTCCCTGTCCTCTTAATCTATTTATAGTTTTCTTTATATTTTCTCTAGGAGGATCAGTTACTCCTAAAAGTCCAATTAAAGCATTGTCCTTAGCTATATAAATAAGAATTTCTCCTCTACTTAAAATAGTTCTTACCTCATCGTAATATTCATCTATTTTAATATCATTTTCTTCCATGAATTTTTTATTTCCAACTCTTATTATAGCTCCATCTGTTTCTGTTTCTATTCCTCTCGCTACTACAACCTTATCTCCACTATGTTTAGGAATCTCTATTCCTCTATCTTTCGCTTCATTTAATATTGCTACTGCTAATGGGTGACTTGAAGTTTCTTCTGCTGCAGCTGCATAAGCAAGCATTACATTTTCACCAATCTCTTTATCTAAAACATTTATCGTTTGAACACTTGGTTTTCCTTTTGTTATTGTTCCTGTTTTATCAAAAATTATTGTATCTGCTTTGGACAACTCTTCTATATAGTTACTTCCTTTTATCAATATTCCGTTTTTAGCTGCTGTATTTATAGCTGCTGAAAAGGCTGTGGCTGTTGACAATCTTATTCCACAAGAATAATCTATAACAAGCATACTCATAGCTTTTTGAATATTTCTTGTGGCTCCATAAACTATTGCTGCAAGTAAAAAGTTAAGAGGTATCAACTGAGCTGAAAAATTATCAGCATAGTTTTGAATATCAGCCTTATTAAAGTTTGCATCTTCAACTAATTTTATTATTCTCGAAACAGTTCTTTCATCTCCGACTTTTTCTGCCTCTACTGTAATACTTCCATTTTTTATAATTGTTCCTGCAAAAACATTTTCTCCTATTTTTTTAGTGATAGGCATATATTCACCTGTTATTGAAGATTGGTCTATATAAGCTTCTCCTTCAACAATAAGTCCATCAACACTTATCTTTTCTCCTGTGTGAACTACTATTTTATCACCTTTTTTAATTTCTTCAATAGGAACTTTTTTTACATTTTTTCCCTCTTCTAACTTCCAAACAAAATTCTCACCAACGCTAAGCATATCTTTAATAGCGCCTCTTGTTTTTTTCATTGTATAAACAGTTAGAAGTTCTGAAAATTCTTCCATTATCATTATTGTTAAAGCAGTTTTTTCTTTTCCTAAAAGTAAACTACTAATTATAGCACTCGAACTTAAAGTATCTGCATTAGGTTTCTTATTTTTTATAAGAGTTCCTAATCCATTAGAAATTACAGGGCCAGCTAACGATAGTATAGCCATAGTATTTGGGTTAAAAATTCTTCTTATTCCTAAAACAGGGTTAAGAGGTGCCTTCTTAAAGAAATTATACCCTAATAAACACGCTGATATGGCTATCTTTTTTATTATTTCTTCAGGAGTCTCCTCTTGTAGTCTTCTCTCTGTTGTGACACTCTTATTTTTTAAAGTTCTCTCAGCTTTATAAATCTCAACTAAAAAAACATTAAGAGTATTTTGAAGTAGAGCTATCAAGTTATCCTCTTGAGCTATTGAACTATCAAAATATATAACAATAGTTCCTGTAACAAGGCTTATCTTTGCTCCTTTTATATATTTAACTTGTTCTAATTGCTTTTCAACCTGTGATTTTAAGCTTCCTAAATATTTTAGAGCCTTTATCCTTATACGAACTCTGCCTTCTATCTTATGAACTATTTCACAAGCTAAAAGATGTTCTGTGGTAATACCTTTCATATCTATCTTCCTTTCTCTAATTCTTTACAAAGTAATTCATAAAATTTATCCAAATTATTTTTAATCTCCTCTAAAGATAGTTTTGAATAAACTCTCTCATTTTCAACAATTTTTTTCCAAATCAAATCTAACCAACTTACTATTCTTTTCTCATTTGTTTTTTCTGGATCATAAATTACTAATATTTTTCCTGTAATATAAGAAAAATTAACATCTTTTATTCCATCTTCCAATTTTATTATATCCACAACATAGTGTTCATATGCTTTCATTTCACTTGGAACATTATTTAAACCAGGAATTTGTAATCTCAATCTTCCAGGGATACTATGAACAACCTTCACCTTTGAAAAGTATACAAAAGCTGTTTTTAATAAACTAGGTATTTCCATTAATTTCCACCTCTAATAATTAAATTATAACCCCACCAAAGAAGATTTACACCATTTGGCATTATTGGATTTTGTCTTACTTTTTTAAATCCATATCCCATAAAGAAAAGTGCAATTACTGTTTTTAAATCTAAAATTCCCTTTGTTTTGTTATAAATTGTTAGATCCAACATATCCACTGTTTCTTTCATAACACTATGGAGAGTTCCACTTTTTTTCTCAAATACCTTATCCTCTAAACCTAAAATATTTAAGATTATCCCGATCAAAAACATTGGCTCAATAATTTTTTCATCATATTTAACAAGTACTGATCCTACTAAACTATTTACTGATATTTTTTCAATTCCATTTACTGATTTTAGTTTTTCTTCTAAATATTTAGAAACTTCTTCATTTCCTCTTAGACTGTCTATCTGTAATCTAACTCTTCCAGGTAATCTATGCTTTACTTCAAGTATTCCGTAAAAACTGGGCATTAATTTATCCATTATACCTCCTATAATTTCATTTTTTTATATTCAAAGTATACAACTTTTTTGTTATATTTTCAATTTTTTCTATTTAATTTAAATAAAAATTTCACCTCTTGACCAAATACAAAAATAAAAAAGCTGTAAACAAACAATGTTGTTTACAGCTTAAAATCAAGTAAGAAAATTATATAATTTTAAATTATTATTTTTCTACTTTAGCTTTTTTTAATTCTTCAGCTAATAGAGCTGCTATTTTATTAGCATCTCCAACAATTCCTAAGTCAGCAATTCCAAATATTGGAGCTTCTTTATCTTTGTTGATAGCTACGATGAATTCAGACTCTTCCATACCTGCAACGTGTTGGATAGCTCCTGAAATTCCACAAGCAAAGTAGATATCTGGTCTAACTGTTTTACCAGTTTGTCCAACTTGTCTATCATGTTCAATATATCCAGCGTCTACTGCTGCTCTTGATGCAGAAACTTCTGCTCCTATTTCAGCTGCTACTGCTTCTAAGTTTTTGAAGTTTTCTGCAGATCCGATTCCTCTTCCTCCAGAAACTAATATCTTAGCTTCAGTGATA
This sequence comes from Fusobacterium sp., assembly GCF_029258315.1. Lineage (GTDB taxonomy): Bacteria > Fusobacteriota > Fusobacteriia > Fusobacteriales > Fusobacteriaceae > Fusobacterium_B. The sequence continues at coordinate 20,302 of NZ_JARHZE010000009.1, forward strand.
TCTATTTTATTTTTCTCTTCTTTAACAACTTCTAAAACTCTAACTTTTAATTTAGTTGTATCTAAAGCAAATTCAAATTTTTCAACCATTCCTGATCTAGTTTCGTCTTTAGCTATTTTTTGCATAACTCCTGGTCTAACTGTTGACATTTGTGGTCTGTGGTTAGGACAAATGATAGTTGCCATTAAGTTTCCACCAAATGCTGGTCTTGTCATTTCTAATCTTTTACTTTCATCTTCAGAAATTTCAAGTTTTGTACAGTCAGCAGTAAGTCCTGTTGTCATTCTTGAAGATACTCTTGGAGCTAAGTCTCTTCCTAAAGTTGTTGCTCCAAATAATACGATTTCTGGTTTTTTAGCTTCAATTATAGCTTTGAAAGCTTGTGCATAAGCTTCTGTATCATAATATTTTAACTCAGGTTTGTCTACTACTAATACTCTATCAGCACCAAAAGCTATTAATTCTTTTGCTAATCCTTCTATTTCGCTTCCTATTAATATAGCAGTTACTTCTTTAGTTTCTAATTTTTCTGCTAATTCTCTTGCTTTTCCTAATAATTCTAATCCTACGTTTTGTAATTGCCCGTCTCTTTGTTCAGCAAATACAGCTATTCCTTTATAATCGCTTAAATTCATTATCCTATCTCCTTTATCTTAAGGTTTTAATCTTCGTTCTCAATTATATAACGAATTTTTCTTTTAATTTTTCTACAATTAAGTCTGCTGCTTGTTTAGCATCTAAGTCTTCAAATACTTTTCCAGCTTGTTTAGCTCCCTTAGTAAATGATTTTTTAACTTGTGTTGGAGAACCTTTTAATCCAAGTTTTTCAACTTCAATTTTTACGTTATCAACTGTCCAAACTTCTATTTCTTTATCGAATGCATCTACTATGTTTCCAACTCTCATATATCTTGGAGTATTAGCTTCAGATAATACTGTTACTAATGCTGGTAATTGAGTTTCTAATAAGTAGTATCCATCTTCAATAACTCTTTTTACTGTTATTGTGTTAGCAACTTCATTGTATTTCATTTCTTTTAAATAAGATACTTGAGGTATTCCTAAGTGTTCAGCAATTTGAGGACCAACTTGTGCTGTATCTCCGTCTATTGCTTGTCTTCCTGCGATTATTAAATCATAATCTAATTCTCTTAAAGCTGCTGCAAGTGCATTAGATGTTGCTAATGTATCTGCTCCAGCAAATCTTCTATCTGTTAATAGGATTGCTCTATCTACACCCATAGCATATGCTTCTCTTAATATAGCATCTGCTTGAGGAGGTCCCATTGTTATAACTGTTACGTGTGCTCCATATAAATCTTTTAATTTTAAAGCTTCTTCTAATCCACCTTTATCATCAGGGTTCATAATACTAGGAACTCCATCTCTGATTAATGTTCCTTTTACTGGATCAAGTTTTATCTCTGTTGTATCTGGAACTTGTTTTATACAAACTACTATTTTCATTTTACGTCCTCCAATATTTTTCAATATGTTTTTTACCTAAAATCTTATTATCTGAATAAGCTTCCTGCGATAACCATTCTTTGAACTTCTGATGTTCCTTCATAGATCTCAGTTATCTTAGCATCTCTCATCATTCTTTCTACTGGATATTCTCTAGTGTATCCATATCCTCCGTGATATTGAACAGCTTTAGTTGTAACTTCCATAGCTGTTTCTGCAGCAAATAATTTAGCTCTTGCAGCATCTACTGTATATGGTAATCCAGCACTTTTCTTCCAAGCTGCTTTATATACTAATAATCTTGAAGCTTCAATTTTAACTTCTAAATCAGCTAATTGGAATTGAGTATTTTGGAATTTAGCTATAGCTCTTCCAAATTGTTTTCTTTCTTTTGTATAAGCAACTGTTTCATCTAAAGCTCCTTGAGCAATTCCAAGTGCTTGAGATGCGATTCCTATTCTTCCTCCATCAAGAGTCATCATAGCAATCTTAAATCCTTTTCCTTCTTGTCCTAATAAGTTTTCTTTAGGTATTCTAGCATTTTCAAATATTAATTCACAAGTTGCAGATCCTCTGATTCCAAGTTTTTTCTCTTTTTTACCAATTGTAAATCCTGGAGTTCCTTTTTCAATTATGAAAGCAGAGATTCCTTTTAATCCTAAGCTTTTGTTTGTCATAGCAAATATTACATAAACGTCTGCATATCCAGCATTAGTTATAAATATTTTTGATCCGTTGATTATCCATTCATTAGTTTCTGGATCTAATACAGCTGTTGTTTGTTGTCCAGCAGCATCAGTACCTGCGTTTGGTTCTGTTAATCCAAATGCTCCTATCCATTCACCTTTTGCCATTTTTGGTATATATTTTTTCTTTTGGTCTTCAGTTCCGAAAGCAAGAATTGGCCAAGTTCCTAAAGATGTGTGTGCAGAAACGATAACTCCTGTAGTTGCACATACTCTAGATAACTCTTCTACTGCCATAGCGTACATTACGTTATCTCCTCCAGCTCCTCCATATTCTTTTGGTACTGGTATTCCCATTATTCCTATTTCTGCCATTTTCTTAACAGTTTCTACTGGGAATCTTTCTTCTTCATCAACCTCTGCAGCTAAAGGTTTTACTTCTTTTTCAGCAAATTCTCTTATCATTTGTCTGAAAAGCTCATGTGTTTTAGGTATATTGAATTCCATTTTATCTAATCCTCCTACTGATTTTTTAAAACTTTGCCTATATCATTCTATAACAAAACTGTATCTAAAATCAACTATTTTTTCTTTTTTTTTACTTTTTTGGTTAAAATTGTTTCTTTAATAGTTAATTTTTTCACTTTTGTCTTTTAAAATAGCTTACCAATAAGCGTTTAGGTTTATAAGGTAAGCCATTTCATTTTTCTATTTACTTTTTATTATTATTTATTTCTTTTTAAAATAACTGCTACAGACATTCCTCCACCGATACATAGAGTTGCTAGTCCATAAGTTAAATCTCTTTTTTCCATTTCATAAGCAAGAGTTGTTAATATTCTGTTTCCAGATGCTCCAATTGGGTGTCCTAAAGCAATTGCTCCTCCATTTACGTTAGTTCTTTCTAACATCCACTCTTTTGTTACACCGTGCTCTTCACAAACTTCTCTTAAAACTCCTAAAGATTGAGCTGCGAAAGCTTCGTTTAATTCAAATAATTCAATATCAGTTATTTTTAATCCTGCTTTTTTCAATACGTCTCTAATTCCAGGAACTGGTCCAAGTCCCATATATGCTGGATCTACTCCACCTTGTCCTACTGCATATACTTCAGCCATTGGTTTTAAGTTGTATTTAGCTACTGCTTCTTCAGAAGCTAATAAAACTGCTGATGCTCCGTCGTTTAATCCAGATGCATTTCCTGCTGTAACTGTTCCATCTTTTTTGAAAGCTGTTTTTAATTTCGCTAAAACTTCTGGAGTTGATTTTCTGTTAGGATGCTCATCTCTAGCAAATAAAACTTCTTGTTTTTTAATTTTTACAGGTACTGGAACTATTTCATCATCAAATCTTCCAGCATCTACTGCTGCTATCGCTTTTCTTTGAGAGTTCATAGCAAATTCATCTTGCTCTTCTCTTGTAATATTATATTTTTCAGCTATATTTTCTGCTGTAATTCCCATGTGATATTCATGGAAAGCATCAGTTAATCCATCAGATACCATATGGTCAACTAATTTTAAATCTCCCATTTTAAATCCACTTCTTACAGATGCTGGTAATACAAATCCTGCTTGAGACATTGATTCTACTCCTCCAGCTATTATTAAGTTAGATTGTCCTGATTTAATTTCACAATAAGCTAAGTAAACTGATTTTAATCCTGATCCACAGATCATATTTACTGAATATCCTGGTACTTCTTGAGGAATTCCAGCTTTTATAGCTACTTGTCTTCCAATTCCTTGTTTATGTCCTGCATGTAATACATTTCCCATTACAACTTCATCTAAATCTGCTGGATTAATTCCTGTTTCATCAATTATTTTTTTTACTACTATTGCTCCTAAATCTCCAGGTTTTACATCTTTTAAACTTCCTAAGAAACTTCCAATTGGTGTTCTTTTAGCTGTTACTAAGTATACTTTTGACATTTTTTCCTCCTAGATTTGATTTATTTTAACCGTTAATCGTTCTCATTTTTATCTTTTAACAGTTAAAACGCACTCTTTTTATTTTTAAATTTTAATTTTATGTTTATTTTAAAGACATATCATATTTTATTTGTGCGATAAAAGTTATTTTTAATACTGTTTTGCTTTTACATGTTTATTATAATTCAATTTTCATATTTTTTACAATATATTTTATATATTATTTAGCTTTCTTTTATTTTTTTATTCTTTTCTGATTACTATTTAATCCTTTTTATCTAGAATAAATATTATTATAAAAATTGAGCTCGAAAAATATTATTTCGAGCTCACAATAATTTTAACTATTTTGTATAGTCATAGAACCCTTTTCCTGTTTTCATTCCTAGTTGTTTTCCACGAACCATTTTTCTTAATAATGGATGAGGTCTATATTTTGAATCTCCCATTTCATTATAAAGAACTTCCATTATAGCTAGACATACATCTAATCCAATTAAGTCTCCTAATGCTAATGGTCCCATTGGGTGATTAGCCCCTAATTTCATAGCAGCATCTATTCCTTCTACTGAAGCTACTCCTTCAGCATAAATTCCTATTGCTTCATTGATCATTGGAATAAGTATTCTATTTACTACAAATCCTGGTGCTTCTTCTACTTGTACTGGTACTTTTCCAATTATTTCAGAAATTTCTTTTATTTTTTCAACAATTTCAGTTGGAGTATTTAATCCAGCAATAACTTCTACTAATTTCATAACTGGTACTGGATTAAAGAAGTGCATTCCTATAACTGGTCTTCCAAGTCCTGCTCCAATTTCTGTTATTGATAAAGATGATGTATTTGTTGCAAATACTGTTTCAGCTTTACAAATTCCATCTAATTCTTTAAATGTTTGTTTTTTTATTTCCATATTTTCTATTGCTGCTTCTATCACTAAGTCACAATCAGCACAAATTTCTTTTGTTCCAGTAGTTATTTTAGCTAATATGCTTTCAGCTACTTGAGCTTCCATTTTTCCTTTAGCTACTCTTTTTTCAAAACCTTTAGCTATTTTATTTTTTCCATTTGCTGCAAATGTTTCATTGATATCACATAACATTACTTCAAATCCTTCTGTTTGTGCAAATGTTTGGGCAATTCCTGATCCCATTGTTCCTGCTCCAATAACTCCTATTTTCATTTTAATCCTCCTGATATTGTTTATATTTAATAAAACTATTATTTTTTATCTATTTTTAAATCCTTCTACTTTTCTTTTTTCTAAGAAAGCATTCATTCCTTCTTTTTGGTCTTCAGTTTCAAAACAACTTCCAAATGCTTTTTCTTCCACTACAATAGCTTTGTCCATATCAACATCTAATCCTTCATTGATAGCTGCTTTACAAGCACGAACTGCTATTGGTGCATTTTTAGCTATTTTATTTGCTAATTTTTTAGCCATTTCCATTAACTCTTCTTGTGGATAAACATCATTTACAAGACCTATTCTATATGCTTCATCAGCTTTTATATTTTTTGCTGAATATATCATCTCTTTAGCTTTTCCTACTCCTATTATACGAGCTAGTCTTTGTGTTCCTCCAAATCCTGGAGTTATTCCTAATCCTACTTCTGGTTGTCCAAATACAGCGTTTTCAGAACAAATTCTTATGTCACAGCTCATAGATATTTCACATCCACCACCAAGAGCAAATCCATTTATCGCTCCTATTACTGGGATAGGGAAAGTTTCTATTTTTCTAAATACATCATTTCCTTTTTTACCAAAAGCTTCTCCTTCAGCCTTTGTTAATGTACTCATTTCTGCTATGTCCGCTCCAGCTACAAATGATTTTGTTCCTGACCCTGTTATTATTAGTGCTCTTGTAGTTTTTAAATCTACTTGATCAAAAGTTTCATTCAATTCTTCTAATACTTTGCTATTTAAAGCATTTAAAGCTTTTGGACGATTGATTGTTACTATACCTACAAATCCTTCTTGCTCGTAAGTTACAAATTCCATTTGTGTTCCCCCTTTGTTTAATAAAGTAGTTATTTCAAACTTTAGGCTTAAAGATTAAAATTTCATCATTTTCAGTCTTTTTTGATGGTTATATTTTAACCACTAGTTTTTTATTAAATTACTTAAAGTTCTATTTGCTAGTATTATAGACCAAAATTTATATTTTGGGAAATATATTTTATATATTTTACGAATCTATTTGTTATATTTTTATAATTTATTATAATAAAAGACCACAAAAAGATCCTTTTTTTGTCACTTTTATTTTTTTAATTTTTACTATTATATTTTTTTTACTCTATCTACTTATATTTACTTTAGATAGATTTTTAAGTAAATTTGTCTAATTTCTTTTTAATTTTTATATATTTTTTTCACTCCTTCTATATGTGTATGAATTTTAAAAAGATTAAAAAACTATTGACAAATTTATAAAAAAGGTATATTCTTAAGAAGAAATGGTCACGAGAACAAAAAAAGTGTTAGAAAGGAGTTTAAAAAATGATATATGGTGAATTAAAAGATTTAAATCAGTATAGAGGAATATCTAAAAATTTAGATAAAGCTATTGATTATATTCTTGCTGGAAGCTATAAAAATGGTGTTCCTGGAAAAAATATTGTTGATGGAGATAATGTTTATTTTAACTTTCCTGATCATCCAATGACAAAAGAGTTTGAAGATGGATTCTTTGAAGGACATAAACAGTATATAGATATCCATATTGTAATTGAAGGTGAAGAAAATTTAGGTTTTGTTCCACGTTCTGAATCAAAATTAACTCAAAAATATGATGAGGCTGGAGACTATGAGTTATTTGATGGCGAAATTAAAAATCTTTTCCATCTAACTCCAGAAAGATTTGTGATGTTCTTTCCTAATGAACCTCATATGGCTCTTCTTAAAGTAGGAGAAGTTAAACAGATTTCTAAAGTGATCTTTAAAGTTTTAGTATAAAAAATCATTTTATATATTGTATAGGAGGCAAATAATGAATAGACTTGAAAGTGTTAAAGGTAAATTAATTGTTTCTTGTCAAGCACTTCCTGATGAACCTTTACATAGTTCTTTTATCATGGGAAGAATGGCTTATGCTGCTTTCGTC